>JAZRPX010000119.1:0-6059 GCA_045649445.1 Acutalibacteraceae bacterium
ACTGTTAAAGCACAAAAAACATATAAAGTTAAACCTGCAGCAATTACATTAAACACAATTTTAAAAATTGGAATTATTGAAAATAAAATTCTAATAATATAAAGCGAGATAATATAAATCAAACCAATTACGACTAATGATAATGGTTTTTCAGGATTAACTTTATAACTTAAAGGAAATAATTTTTTCATAAAATCACCACTTATATAATAGCAGATAATTATATTAATTTCAACTGTATTATTGACAATTAAATATTCAAATGATATAATTATGAACAATTATTAAATATAAAGGAAGTGAAAAAATGCCTTACTCAAAAGTTGATGATAATATTATGAAACTTGCGCAAAAATGCACACAGAGAAAAATCGAGCCTGAATTATATGTGAAACATCAAGTTAATCGTGGGCTTCGTGATTTAAATGGTAAAGGCGTTTTAACAGGGCTTACAGAAATTTCAACTATGAATGGTTTAAAAGAAGTTGATGGTGTAAGAATCCCTTGCAAAGGTGAATTAAAATATCGCGGTTACGACGTTAAAACTTTGGTTGAAGGTTTTAAAAAAGATGATAGATTTGGCTTTGAAGAAACAACCTATCTTCTTTTATTCGGAAATCTTCCTAACAAAAGTGAGTTAGAAGATTTTAAAACACTTTTAAATAAATATAGAACATTGCCTACTGATTTTATGAGAGATGTTATTATGACTTCTCCTTCAAGCGATCTTATGAATTCGCTTGCTCGAAGTGTTTTAATGCTTTATTCTTATGATGATAATGCTAACAACACATCAATACCAAATGTTCTTCGTCAATGTATACATTTAATTGCCACAATGCCTATGATGGCTGTTTATGGCTATCAAGCATTAAGACACTATATTCAAGATAAATCGTTATATATTCACAATCCTGACCCATCGCTTTCAACTGCTGAAAACATTTTGAGAATGTTGCGTTCAAACAAAAAATATTCAGATTTAGAAGCAAAAGTTCTTGATATTGCACTTGTTTTACACGCGGAACACGGCGGCGGTAACAACTCTACATTCACAAACCACGTTGTAACATCATCTGGTACTGATACATACTCCGCAATTGCTGCTTCGCTTTGCTCATTAAAAGGTCCAAAACACGGTGGCGCTAACATTAAAGTTGTTGGTATGTTTGATGTTATAAAGCAAGAAGTTAAAGATTGGGACAATTTAGAAGAAATTTCTGCTTGTTTAACAAGAATTATCAATAAAGAACTTTTTGATAAATCAGGCTTGATTTACGGTATGGGACATGCAGTTTATACTGAATCAGACCCAAGAGCCGAAGTTTTTGAAGAATATGTCGCTCGTCTTTCTAAAGAAAAAGGCAAAGAAGATGAATATAAACTTTATGCTAATGTTGCAAAACTTGCTCCGCAGATTATTGGTGGTAAAAAGCAATTGCACAAAGCAGTTAGCCCTAATGTTGACTTTTATTCAGGTTTTGTTTATGATATGCTTAATCTTCCAAAAGAGCTTTACACTCCTATTTTTGCAATTGCAAGAATGTCTGGTTGGGCGGCTCATAGAATCGAGGAATTAAACAACTCTTCAAGAATTATAAGACCTGCTTATATGAGCGTTGTTGATGACAAGAATTATATTAATTTAGAAAACAGATAGTTTAAAATCCGCATTTTTAAAATGCGGATTTTTTTGTATAAATCTAAATTATTTTGGAAAGATAAGTTTGTATCTTAAATAAGGAGGAAAAGACTAATGGATAAATGTAATTGTAACAAAAGCATTGAATGTACAGTTGTTTCTTGCAAAAATCATAGTTGCGAAGCAGATTATTGCTCACTTGATAAAATTAGAATTGGTACACATGAATGTGACCCTTCTGTTGAACAATGTACAGATTGTCTTTCTTTTGAAATGAAATAAGATATAAAAATGAGTTGAGAAATATCTCAACTCATTTTTCTTTATAAAGCGCATCCCATTTGTTTTAATTTATTTCTGACATCAATGCCGTTTAACTCGTTAATCGAATGATTTTTATCAATGCATAGATACGAAGCAACTCCTGCTGCTTCACCCATTTGATTAAGATTAACCATAACACGCAATGCACCAAAAGCACCCGCATCTGCATTTAACATTCTACCAACGGGTATAAAATTTGAAATTTTTTCTTGCACAAGCATTTTGAAAGGAACACAATAATATTTCGCGGGTTCACCCGTTAATCCCATTTCATCACGCCAGTTTGAAAAAACATTGTTTTCTCCTCTGCCATATTGAGTGTGAACTGTGCCATCAAGATATTTGAATGTTATACCATTATCATTATGATGATGGATATCAATTCTATATGTACCTTTAGCAATTGTATCATCAAACTGTTTACCCAAGAGCAAATCTTCTTCTACAACTTTGTAGTTAGTTTCAAAATGAATTGTATCTCGAACACCTATGCTTTGGCAAAGCGAAATAAGTTCTGCATTTTCATTGTGATATTTTTTTAATAAATCGGTAAAAGCTTTTGCTTTTCTTCTGCCTTCTAATTCGGCAAAAGTTAAATCATCTGCTTTAGAACAGTCTACATTAAAAATATGATTATCTGCTCTAAACGAGATGTTTTCAACACCCGGCACACTTCCTGCCCAACCCCAATCTTCTTCTAAACCAAACTCTATACCATGTTTTTTAATCAAATCATCAATAGAACAATTGTCAGTATCGCCATACATATAATAGCAAGAAGTTGGCGGTTGTAAATATTGATACTTATAGCTTGTTAAACCAACGTCTCTAGCAACAAGCCCATCTCCAGAAGCATCAATAAAAAACTTTGCTTTGATTGCTCCCCTACCATCTTTATTATTAACAACTATAGCGTTAATTTTATTATTTTCAAACAAAACTTCAGAATAATTTGTATGTAGATATAATTTGATATTTTCTTTTTCTACCATTTCATCGAGAAGACAAGAAAGTCTTGCAGAATTAAATCTGCATCCAACAGAAGCATTATTCTCAAAAACTATGGCATGTTCTTTTTCAAGTTTTTGTTCAACTTCATATGTAAGGCCTGCAATTATTTGTTCATTATAATCAGTATCAAACAAAGTATGCCAAACATTAACAAGGCCTGCTGTTGCAGTGCCACCAAGACAGTTAAGTTTTTCAACAATAACAACTGAAAGCCCAAGTCTCGCAGCGTTAATTGCTGCAAAAACGCCGGTACAACTTCCTCCTATGACACACAAATCTGCTTCATATATAACAGGAATTTGTTTTTGTGGTACAGTAATAAACATAAGTATCACCTCTTTTTTATATTAGCATAAAAAGTTTTATATGTAAATAAAAAAATAAAGCCGTTAAACGGCTTTATTCATCGTTATCACAACATTTTTTACAATGCTGTTCACAAGATTTAGGAAAGAATTCTTCAACAGGGAATTTAATTCTTTGGAAAATCTCGCAAGGTGAATCATTATTAGTATCGTTACATTCTTTTTGAGGTAAACAGAACGAATATGATGGAACTAAAAGTTGAACGTTTCTTACCAATTGAACGATACTAAACAAACCTAATGTTACAAACAAAGCTCTTGAGCATGTTGTAGAAATCTCACCATTAACTTTTTGTAAAACAGAACAAGGGATTTCTGTTAAGCATTCCTTGTTACAGCAAATTTCACATACTTTTGCATCTAAAACTACAGGGTCAACAACTTGCACAGTACATTTTGGTAAATTACTTCCTTTTGAAACAACATCATCTTCACAAACTTGCATAGTTGAAGTAAATGTTTTAACATTACCCTCACTACCACAAAGAATTACACGTTTACTTGTAATAGCAATACCTGAATAATCAACAGATGGCGATGTTGGTGATGTTATAACTTCTGCAACAAGTGTAAAATAGAAAGTTAAATCGCAAGAGTAATAACCCCTTTTGAAAGCAACTGGTTCAACATCTATTCTTACATCTGCAACTTCACAACATTTAACTTTAACCGAAATCGCATTTTGAATTGCGTTCTGCGCAGTTTCATTAAAATAAGCTCTTACATTTTCAATACAATCTCTATCCATACAAGAATCGTAAACTCTACCTGTATCTATACAAACCGCTTCTTCAAATTGTTCATAATTAAATTCTGACATAAAATTCTCCTTTTTTCGTGCTATTATATGTAATTAGTCGGCCGCACGAACGCAGACTAATGAAGGCATAACTTTATTACATTTTATGCTCAAACAATCATATTGTGACTACGTACATGCATATATTTTAATAATAATTTAAAGAAATGATTTTATGAAAATTTACAATTATATTATTATTGGTTTATTTTGTTTATCTTTATTAATTGTTTTAATTTTTGCGATTAGAACTAAAAAGTTTTTTAAAACAATTATAACATCATCAATAATAGGAATTATTTCTTTATTAATTTTACATTTTACATCAAAAATTACAGGTTTTAATATTGAAATAACACCTTATACATTAGGATTTTCAAGTGTTTTTGGATTGCCTGGTGTTGTTGCTACAGTAATTACAAAAATGATTTTTGGGTTATAAACAAAGAGCACAAATTAGTGCTCTTTGTTTTTTATAAAAATCAACATAATAATTATCAAATATATTAAACAAATTAAAAGTGAAAAATTTTGTTTTTTAACAAGCAAAAAAGTTGTAAATATTAATAATATGATTACATACATCACAGAAATAAATTTACAATATAATAACGCTCTTTGCGTTTCGAATCTTTGTAAAAAAATTATTCTTAATAAATCTAATCCATCTAGTCCATATATAGGCATAAGGTTAAATGCAAACAAACCAAAATTCGTAGCAGAAAAAATCAAAGAAAATTCGTTGCGATTATAAATAAACAGTATCAAAAACAAAACGAACATTATTAAGTTTAATAAACAACCACCAAAAGCTATAAGAAACTCATATTTATAATTAACAATCCCCTTGCAATCAATTAATATTCCGCCTAACTGGAAAGAGATTTTATTAATTTTCTTTCCTGAAAAGTATATAAATATCAAGTGTCCCATCTCATGAATTAATGCGCTTATCAAACCGAATAACATTATACCTGTTTTATCAATTAAAAGAATAATTGATAAAAATGAAACAAAAAGCGGTGTGATTATAACTTTGCAACTTTTAATATTAAATTCCATATCAAACAAAATCTGCATACCACTTTGGATTTAAACAAATGTCATTAACTCTAACTTCAAAATGCAAATGAGGTCCTGTTGAATTGCCCGTGCTGCCTACTCTAGCTATATTTTCACCCTTTTTCACCTCATCACCAATTGCAGAAAGAATCTCACTACAATGCGCATATAAGGTTGAAACACCGTTTGAATGAGAAATTTTTATAAATTTTCCGTAACTTGTTGTACATTCATTATCAACTTTAATTACCTTTCCATCAAGCGCTGATTTTATATATGTACCACTATCGGCGCCTATATCAAGTCCTGAATGAAATTTATACTCACCTGAAATTGGATGAACACGATACGAATATTCAGAAGTTATTTTACCGTCAACAGGTATATAAAGCGAATTCAAATCACTATTATTAACATTTACAACCTCTTGTTTTGATAATTCTGATTTCTCTTTTAGATATTTTATCTCTTCTTCGGTACCACCTGCTCCATAAACTGTCGATTGCAAATCAATAATTTTCTGTGTTTGATTTGCGTTTAAAACCTGATTTATATTAGTTCGTTTGTTAAATTTTTCATTAAAAAAATCTTTTGAATAAGTGTATATATTACCACCTATTAGTTTCAACACAAAAACAAACAAAACAAAAATCATACAAATTATCGACTGGCAAATAAGAAAATTTGTTGTTTTATCTTTAATATTTTTTATATCAACATTATTTTCTTGCTCATTTTGAATTTCAGACATAAAAATACCTCCGTGCTTTTTAAAATTATATGCACGAAGGTATTTATTTATTATTTTTTAAGCGAGTGTTACTTTCAAGAACACTTTCTTACCTTTTTTAACAAT
>JAZRPX010000120.1:0-4502 GCA_045649445.1 Acutalibacteraceae bacterium
GATGGTAAGATGGTACAATTTGATGAAAAAGGTAATGCTAATTTTTAATTAACAAAATGGTCTATAAACAAAAAAGCGTTCGTTTTAAGCGAACGCTTTTTTGATTAGTTGAGTTTTGTTAATATGATTTCTTTTTTGGAATTAAAACAATAAAAAAGCACAAGTTGGAAATGAAACTGCACAAAAAACAGACGAATAAATTGTGCAGTTTTAAGGTTGGAAAAGGTGAAACTTTACTTGAAAAAAATCTTTTAAAATGGTATAATCAAGGTGTAGATTAGTGTAGTTATGTCTTCGTGTAATTACACTTGAATATGATTTACGAAAATATTTTAAAGGAGTGGATGATTTTGAAAAAAATCACAGCGATAATGCTTGCAATTTTAATGATTGTTAGCATTATTCCAATGTCAGTATTTGCAGAAGTTGAATTTGATTTATCTAATTCAGATTGCGATTACTACAACATCATTGAGAAAAATGATTACGCTTTAGCACCTGGTGCTACTGAATCGGAAATCGTTATCAATGATGACACAGGTAACAACAGAAACGTTGTTCACGTAATGGAGGTTGATTTATCCAACCCTAATATCTCTGTTATGCCTGGTCAAAAGAATATTTCAGAAGATGTTGATTATACTGATACATCTAACTGGGGTACTCAAATCGTAAGAGACCATGCAACTCATGCAGAAGAAAATCTCGGTTTAAACGTAGTTGGTGCGATGAATGTTTCGCTCACTTGGAGCTTCACACATCCTTATGGTTTGCTCGTTTATAAAGGCAAAGTTCTTTATGATGATAGAGAAAATTCACCTGGTGGCGGTTATCTTGCTATTTCTAAAGATGGCAAGGCAGAACTCCGCGAACCAAATGCTGAACTCACTGGCGATGAATGGATGGCTCAAACAGTTTGTTTCCAATGGCTTGTAAAAGATGGTAAAAGTCTTTTTGCTAAAGAAGCGCATACAAGCGACAGAGCACCACGTTCAGTAATCGGTATTAAAGAAGATGGCACTCTCGTTCTTATGATGAATGATGGTCGTCAATCTCCTTATTCAGCAGGTTTCTCATCTCATGAAATGGCGGATATTATGCTTAAACTCGGTTGTGTAAACGCTATCAACTGTGATGGTGGTGGATCTTCAACATTCATTACAGAGCGTGAAGGTACAGGCGAACTTACTATGAAGAGCCGTCCTTCTGATGGTTCTGAGCGTCAAACTCTTTCAAGTATCTTGGTTGTTTCTAATGCAGTTGCAGACGGAAAATTCGACCATGCTACTTTAGAAGCAGAAGAATCATACGTAACCCCTAGTGCATCTGTAAAACTTAGTGCTACAGGTGCAGATAAATCAGGTGGTCCTGCAGATATTCCTGAAGATGCTACTTGGCAACTTAAAGATGCTTCAATGGGTACTGTTAAAGATGGTGTATTCACTTCAAATGGTACTACAGGTCAAGCAGTTGTTCAAATGGTTTATGATGGCAAAGTAGTAGGCGAAGATACTATCAATGTAGTTGTTCCCGACACTATTAGCTTTATTCAAAATAGTATTACTGCGCCTTGTGGCAAAACAGTTGACCTCCAAGTAACTGCTATGTATGGTGTTAATGATGTTGTGCTACAAGATGGCGATATTTCTTATGAATTATCAGATTCTGCGCTTGGTACTATTTCAGGCAATACCTTTACTGCGTGTGATGAATCTGCAGGTCTCACAAGTGGTACTATTACTGCAAAATTTGCAGATACAGATGTAACCTGTTCTGCTTCTTTGATTCTTGGCAAAGCGTCTGAGGTTGTTTTTGATTTTGAAGATAAAGATATTTCTACATGGTCAATTAGCCCAACTTCAAGCAAAGCTTCAGCGAAACAAAGAATGTATATTGCAGATAAAGAAACTGGAGAGGTGCATAAAGGCGATTCTGCCTTAGCGGTAGAGTGTGATTTTACTCAGTTGACAACATCTGCTGCAGGCGGTGTAACAGGTGTTAATTTAATTGAGAATGCAACTGTTGAAGTAGAACCTTCGCTTAAAGCAATTGGTTTCTGGATTCGCTATCCTGAAATAGAAGAAGTTTTTGGTGGACGTGCTCGAATTTTTGTTAAAGGTATGGAAACTAATTTAACAGCTTATAATTATTTCATGATGGAAGGTAATGATTACGGTCATAATGGTTGGCAGTATGTGAATCTTGATTTAACATCTATTGGTGAAAATGAGCATCTTAAAATTGCTTTCCAGATATATGCAAGTTCTAAAGACAATCAAGATAATGGATATTTATTCAATGAACATAGTTCTCAGGCAAGTAAATATACACTTTATTTTGATGATATAACATTAGACTATTCATCTGCAGTAGAAGATAGAGAAGGTCCTGTGTTTAAGTCTACAGAGCTTTCGTATGATGGCCTTGATCAAGCAGTTGCAATTAAAGGTCAAACAATTGCTGAAAACAAAATTTCATTAGTAGCAAAGGTTACTGATGATACAACTAAAACTAATTACACAGGTATTGATGTTAAAACAGCAAAGGTTTATATTGATGGTATTCAAATTGAAAATGGTGTTAAATGTTCAAATGAGGGTATCATTACTTGTGATAAATTGACTCTTGCAGATGGTGTTCATACAATTAAATTTGAAATTGCTGATAATATGGGAACAGTTTCTTCGGTTGAAAGACAAGTTACTATTGCAGCTAATTCAGGTTTAACTAATGTTTCAGTTGTTCCTCAAAATCCTGATGCTGATAAATTGCCAATTGGTTCACTTTATTGGGCAAACATCGAAACTTCTGATGTTGAGAATATTAAGACTGTTAAAACAGAACTTAATCTTAACTCTGTTAATACTTGGGAACTTGACCATATGGTAGTTGCTAAAGGTTTTGAAGCTTCATATACAATTGATGAACTCACAAACAATGCAATTATTACAATTACTAAGACAGAAGAAACTTCTGCTACAGGCAAAGCGGTTTTAGCAGAGCTTCCAATTCGTACATGGGAGTCTATACACGTTAAAAACGGAACATACACTGCAGAACAAATGTGGACAAATAAATACCTTTGGCCTGTAGATATTAAGTTATCAGTTAAATCAGGTGCTATCACTTTTGTTGATGGTGAGGCAGGTTCTTTCTCAATGACACCGCTTGCAGTTGATACTGAACTTTATGGTGGATATAAAGAACTTACTGAAACAGGTGATTTCACTGCAAAAACAAGTTGGCATCAACACTCAGCTGAAGCGGTTGCCGATAAGGCGGCTACTTGCACAGATGCAGGTTACACAGGCAGAACTTTCTGTGAAGTATGTAACTCAGTAGTTGATTGGGGCACAACCGTTGCCGCTACCGGTCATACATACAAAGTTGATAATGGCGTTCTTAAATGTAAAGATTGCGATAAACTCTTCAATGGCGAACTTGATGGCAAAACTTATGTTGATGGTATAGCTCTTGATGGTTGGGTAGGCGATTCATATTATCAAGATGGCGCTATGCTCAAAGACATTCATGCAGTTGATGGTGTTTATTACAATTTCGGCGAAGACGGCGTATGTAAGAATAAGGTTAAATACACAGGCCTTTACAAAGATGGCGATGTTTATAAGTATCTCTACTTAGGCGCGTTCAAAAACGGCTGGCAAATGATTAACAACGAGTGGTATTACTTTGATACTACTACAAATGAAGCTGTTTCAGGTGAAATGAAGTTCTTCAATAAAGTAACATACACATTCGAAGAAACAGGTCGCTTGACAAATGGCGCTTGGTATAAAGACAACATCGGTTACAAATATTATTATGGCCCTGATTGCTATGAAGATTGCTTCGCAACAATTGATGGCAACACATATTACTTCTATGATTCATACAAATATGAAAAAGGTTTGCATGTAATTAAAGGTTCTGTAGGAAATGATATTCTTTGCTATGAATTTGGTGAAAACGGTGTTCTTATCGGCGAACATAAAGGCAATGGATTAATTACAACAGCAGAAGGTAAGTTCTACCTCAAAGATGGTATCGCACAAACGGGTTTGCACTTTATCAATGGCAATTACTACTATTTCCACTCTTTATATGGTTGGGCATATGTATATCGTAAATACAATGTAACTAAAATAAATGGCTACGATTTCACAGCAGGTACATACGAGTTTGATGAAAACGGCGTAATCATTGATAAAAATGGTTACTACGAAGAAAACGGCGTTAAATACTATTATGTAAATAATGTAAAAGCTAAAAACAAACTTGTAAAAATTGATGAAGATTATTATTATTTTGGATCTGATGGTCAGATTGTAAAAGATTGCAAACAATATGTATCCGGAACATTATGCGATTTACCAGCAAAAGATTACTATTACTTTGGTTTAGACGGTAAGATGCTCGAAGGCATAGTAGATGGTAAGCTTTACATTGGTGGTCAATTAGCACCAACAGGTTTAAACAAATATGGTGACGACTATTACTATAGT
>JAZRPX010000121.1:0-2097 GCA_045649445.1 Acutalibacteraceae bacterium
AGCTGCTTGACCAATTGCGTGGTTTGGTAATTTTGTTACATATACACTGTCCATACCATAGTTAGCAAGTGAAACAGCAACATTTGCTTCACCACCACCGAAAGTTGCTTGTATCTGGTCATTTTGGAAGAAACGATAATAACCTTGTGGTGCAAGTCTAAGCATAATTTCACCGAATGTTACAACTCTTTTCATTATTTACGTGCCTCCTTAACAATATCAATAGATTTTTTACAAAGTTCTGTTATTTCATCCCATTTTTGATTGTCAATTAAGTCTGCAGTAACCATATATGATCCACCACAAGCGCAAATTACAGGGCAAGAAATATATTCGCTTAAATTGTTTAATGAAATGCCGCCTGTAGGCATAACTTTAAACTTAGGGAAAGGTGCGCTCATTCCTTTGATTTTAGCAAGACCGCCTGATTGTTCAGCAGGGAAGAATTTTAATACTTCGAGATTGAATTTCAACGCTGCGTGATAATCTGTAGGTGTAGTACAACCAGGATAAATAGCGATGCCTTTTTCTACGCAGTATGCTACGATTTCAGGATCAAAACCAGGAGTTACAATAAATTCTGCACCAGCTGCGATAGCTTTATCAACATGTTCAGTTGTAGTAACTGTACCAGCACCTGCTAAAATTTCAGGACAAGCCTCTTTCATTAATTTAATTGCAGTATCAGCACCTTCAGCTCTAAAGGTAACTTCGGCAACAGGAACGCCACCTGCACAAAGAGCTTTCGCAAGATTTGCTGCATCACGTTCTGGGTTGTTAAGTTTAATAACTGGAACAACACCAATTTCTGATATTTTTTTGTTTAATTCATTCATAATACAATTCCTTTCTATGTTTAAACACCTGAATAAGCAGAAAAACCACCATCAACAGGTAAAACAACACCAGTAATAAAGCCAGACGCTTTTTCATCAACTAAAAACAATAAGCTTCCTTCAAGTTCTTCGCTTTCTCCAAATCTACCCATAGGAGTAGCTGCTAAAATTTTTCCGGTTCTTGCAGTTGGGGTTCCGTCTTCGTTCCATAAAAGTTTAGCATTTTGTTTTGTTGAAAAGAAGCCAGGTGCAATAGCATTAACTCTAATTCCTACTTTTGAAAAGTGAACAGCAAGCCATTGTGTGAAATTTGAAATGGCTGCTTTAGCACCAGAATATGCAGGAATTTTTGTAAGAGGAGTATAGGCGTTCATAGAAGATATATTTAAGATTGAACAACCTTCTCTTCCAACCATTTGCTTAGCAAATGATTGTGTTGGAATAAGTGTGCCTAAAAAGTTAAGGTTGAACACAAATCCAACGCCTGATGCATCTAAATCGAAGAAACTTTTTGTTTCAGCATCGATATCACCAATTTCAAAATACTCTTTATCAGTTGTAGCTTTTGGGTTATTACCACCAGCGCCGTTAATAAGTATATCACATTTGCCGAAATCTTCAAGAACTTTTTTAGCGATATTATCACAAATTTCTTTATCTAAAACATTGCAACCATATGCTTTTGCAATTCCACCCTCTGCGATGATTTCTTGAGCAAATTCATTTGCAGCTTCTTCATTTAAATCAAGCAAAGCAACCTTTGCGCCTGCTCTTGCAAGTACTTTTGCAAAATTACTACAAAGTACACCGCCTGCACCTGTAACTACGGCAACCTTACCGTTTAAATCGGTCGATAATACATTTTTATTCATGTTTTTTCTCCTATCTCATTTTTTCACAAGCTTCAAATAAACCGTTAATATATGTTGCGCCTAAAGCTCTGTCAAATAAACCATAGCCAGGTTTACCTGTTTCACCCCAAATCATTCTACCGTGATCAGGACGAACATATCCATCATAGTTATTTTCAACTAATGCTTTAACAATTTCAAAAACATCTAATGAACCACAATCTGAAAGATGAGCGCGTTCTTCAAATGAGCCATCATCCATAATTTTGACATTTCTAATATGCATAAATGCAATTCTATTCATTTTAGCATATTTTCTTATCATTTTAGGAATATCGTTTGATTTTGAACATCCAAGACTTCCTGTGCATAAGCAAAGTGAATTAGCAGGGGAGTCAAGTCGGAGGCCA
>JAZRPX010000122.1:0-3251 GCA_045649445.1 Acutalibacteraceae bacterium
GGGCCACGCTTTAAAGAAACGTATGGAACAGGGCTTCACATTCCTTAAAATGGATTTGGGAATTGAGCTTATGCTGGATGAACCCGGTTGTCTTAATGCTCCGATCGGATTCCTTGAGGATATTAAAAAATATTCAATGAAAGCCATAAATCATCAGAAAGGCTCCATTGATATGGATATGATGCTTGGTAAAAACTACGAAGTTTTCACTATCCCCCATCACGCAACGGGTATCCATCTCACTCAGAAAGGTATGGATTATCTTGAAAATTATGTTAAAGAAGTAAGAGAAGTTATCGGTTATGATGTGCCTCTCGCTATCGACCATTTCGGTCATGTTTGTGTTGAGGATTGTATCAGATTTGCTCGTAGAATGGAGCCATATAATCTTGCATGGATCGAAGATATGGTGCCATGGCAATATACAGATCAATATGTTCGCCTTAAAAATTCAACTTGTGTTCCTGTATGTACAGGTGAAGACATCTATCTTAAAGAGGGCTTTAAAGAACTTATTGATGCAGGCGGTGTTTCAGTTATCCACCCTGATATATTAACTTGTGGTGGTGCGCTCGAACTTAAGAAAATTGCTGATTATGCTGATGAAAAAGGTGTTGCAACTGCTATTCATATGGCAGAAAGCCCAATTGCTTGTATGGCTGCTGTTCATACCGCTGCTGCAATGCATTCAGTTTTAGCTCTTGAATTCCATTCAGTTGATGTTCCTTGGTGGGCAGATATTGTTAAAGGTATTGATAATCCTATCTTTAAAGATGGATTTATCAAAGTTCCTGATAAGCCAGGTCTTGGTATTGATGGTCTTAATGAAGAACTCATTAAAGAACATATCAACCCAGACATTCCAGGTATGTGGGAAGATACTTCAGCTTGGGATAAAGAATTCTCAAATGATAGACTTTGGAGCTAATTAAAAATATGTCTGCTATAAAAACTTTAGTTGAAAATAGCACTGCTTACTATGAAAGCAGAGTAGAAAAAGATATTGAAAAGAATAGAAAAGGGGATTTTTGCGTTAAGCTTAAATCCCCTAAAAGTGTTTCTAGCGTTAAGTATAAGTTAAAACGCCTTGATTTTGATTTTGGTTGTAATATTTTTATGCTTGGTCAATATCAAGATAAAAAACAAGAAGAAACTTATCTTAAACAATGGAAAAATATTTTTAATACTGCAGTTGTGCCTCTTTATTGGGAAGGCACAGAGCCAAAACAAGATTTTTTAAGATATTCTTCTGATGTGCCAGATGATGTTTATCGTCGTCCACCGGTTGACAATGTTGTTGATTATTGTCTTGAAAATGATATAAAACTCAAAGGTCATCCTCTTTTTTGGCATGAGTTTATACCAAAATGGTTGCCTGAAGATTGGAATGAATTATATCCGCTTATTGAAAAGAGATTTAAAGAAATTTCAGAAAGATATTCTGATAAAATTCCTGTTTTTGACTGTGTAAATGAGCCATCGAGAATTTGGGATTTGTATTTTGAAACAAAAAATAATGATTGGAAATGCGTTTTTCCACCCGAAGATTATTTAGAGCAGGTTTTTGCACTCGGCAAGAAATATTTTTCTAATAATGAGCTTATTCTTAACGAGGCAACAGGCGCTGCTTTTCAAGAGTTTAGAGGTGTTTATGGCAGTTATTATCAACTTTTAAAGCGTCTTATAAATGAGGGCTTGAAAATTGATAGAATTGGTCTTCAATGCCATATTGATGATGATTTTGCTTATAAAAATCTTTATGATGCCGAGAGATTTTATAGCATTCTTGATACTTATGGCGCACTTGGTAAACCATTAGTGCTTTCCGAAATTGGTCTTTCTTGTGAAGATGAGGAAGCACAAGCGTTGGCTTGTGAACGCCTTTATAAAATTTGTTTTTCTCATGAGAGTATGTCAGGAATTTTCTGGTGGAATCTTGATGATAACGGAATTTTAACTGAATCACAAAGAGAAGCCGCAGGCGAGAATTTGCCTTATGCAGGCCTTGTGAGAAACGGCAAAGAAAAGCAAGCATACAAAGTGCTTGATAAACTTATTAACCATGAGTGGACTACTTGTGGCACTGCTACTTGTGAAAACAATGAACTAAAATTCAATGGTTTTTACGGTGAATACGAAATCGAAGTAAACGGTAAAAAATATTCGGTAGATTTTAGTAAAAACAGTAGCAAAACAATAGAAATTGAGTTATAATTAGAAAAACAAAAGGAGTAGATATTATGCCATTACCAAAACCTTGGAAATTGCCTCCAATAAAAGTTTTAGATGAAACAGAGGCAAAAGCACTTTTAGAGCATGTTCGTAATTTAGTTGATTTGAAAATAAACGGACTTGATAAAATGGTTGAAGAAAATATCAAGAAAAATCGTATGTCAACCGTTCGCCTTGAAATTTATGACAAAGAAGGCAACGAAATTACTGACGCAACTGTTGATGTAGAACTTAAAAACCATGAATTTAAATTTGGTTGTAATGCATTTTTAGCAGATGACTTAGGAACTGATGAAAGAAATGCAAAGTATGAGCAAGTTTTCAAAGATGTGTTTAATCAGGCAGTAGTTCCTTTTTATTGGAAAGATGATGAGCCAGAACCAGGCAAGTGGAGATTTGAAAAAGATTCTCCTTATATTTATCGTCGCCCACCGGCAGAACAAATGCTTGATTTTTGCAAGCGCACAAATTGTGAGCCAAAGGGTCATAATTTAGTTTGGAGTTCTAATGAACATGGGGTTCCAAAATGGATTAGTGATGATAAGGCAGAAAACGGTAAGTTGATTGATAAAAGAATTCGCCTTATAGCCGAGCGTTATGCAGATAAAATCCCTGTTTGGGATGTTTTAAATGAGTTTATCGGAGCAAATCAATGGAATTATCGTTTTCCTGATGATATTGATGTTCGTGCTTTCAAACTTGCAGAAGAATTATTCCCTGAGGATCATTTGATTATCAATGAATTCCAATGCTTATATCATCCGAATTTTTATCTTGGTAAAAAGTCTGCGTTTTATTTGCAGATTGAAAAACTTTTAGCGGCAGGTTGTAAAGTTGATGGCATCGGTATGCAACTTCATATGTTCCATAATGAAGATATGTTGGCAACTGATGAGCCGTTGAAATATACAGCAGAGCACTTAATTAAAATGGTTGATACATATTCTACTCTTGGAAAAGATATTCATTTTTCTGAAATAACATTCCCATCTTACGATGGTAGAGATACATATCTTGAA
>JAZRPX010000123.1:0-23421 GCA_045649445.1 Acutalibacteraceae bacterium
GCATCACCTAAAAAAGAATCTACCATTCTTTCTAGGCGAACGCCTATAACATTATAAAAAACTTCAACTTTTACAATTATTTTATAAATCACAAACAAAAATACAACTGCTAAAACAACTTGCAAACAAAGCTTTGCAAGATCATTACCTGTTCTGCTTTTTGCATAAGTCATAATAGGATATATGACAATGCATAAAATACACATTAAAGCGCCTTTCCTAGAACCTGAAAACAGAGAAATCGTTGTAAATAAAACTACAAATAGATAGTTGAAAAACTTTTCCCTTGAAAAAGATAAATACAAAGCAATCATTACGCCAATTGCAAAACGAATACCAATATCGTTTGAATGAAGGCCTAATGCACTGCCAATACGCTCTGTTCCCCAATCTTCAAAAGGCGTTCTAATAGCTAGCATAACTGCAGAATAAATCAAAGAACAAACAATCAAATTAAGACATTTATCAATATCATCACGCTTTTTTATGCGATTACACAAACAAATAATACAACCAACCATTTGAATAAAAGTATTGTTATAATAGAACACATCATTAACCGAATTTGCCCACAGACACGACAGATATCCGAATGCTAAGAATGACAAAAACCAACCTGCGATGCCTGTCCATTGGAAATAATTTGCAACAAGCATTTGAACAATGCTAACACCCAAAAACATAACGAAAGTTAACCTGATAAACAACGCATCAAAACCTTCGCCAGTTTGGTGAGCGGTTGTTGCTATTAAATACAAGAAAAAACAGATGTCCTGCAAAACTTCAATGTTTATAGAACTTTTTTTCTTTTCGCACAAATTAACATTTTTTGTAATAATTTTTCCCACACTAATCTCCTAATTTTCTTACTTTATTAAATTAAAAACCTTCTCAACAAACACATCTACAGATGAATTTATTTCATATTTTGCTCTGATAAAGTCTTTTTTTGTATATTTTTTATGACTATCTATCGATTTATTTATAACGACGTTTGCCCACTTTTTTGCTGATTCTTCTAACGACATATAATTAACTAATCCTGTTATATCCGCTTGTTCAGTAATTGTATCAGAAATTATAGAAACAAGTCCTGATGCTTGTGCCTCAATTACAGTATTTGGCATACCTTCATAAAAAGAAGGAAAAACAAATACGTCCATCGCAGATAGCAGATCAGGAATATCTTTTCTTACTCCTAAAAACAACACACTTTCTTCAAGATTATGTTCTTTTACCAAATCTCTTATCTGGTTATTATATTCCCCATCACCAATCAACAACAATTTCGCATCTGATCTTTTTTTCGAAATCTCTTCAAATATTTCAATTAAAAACTTATGGTTTTTTTGATATGTGAATCTTCCTATATGACCAACAACAAAACTACAATTTAATCCTAATTCATCTCTTAATTTTTTTCGATTTTCTTTAGAAAATGCAAAGTAATCATAATCAATTGCATTATTAAGAATTAAAACTTTATTACCGTTTACAGCTCTTTTACCAAACATAAATTCAGCTGCAACATCTGATGGAGCAATTTTAACATCGGCCGCAATTTTAGGCAGAAATAAAAAAAGTTTATGTACTAAATCGTTTTTAAGTCCACCCATGGTTTTCGAATTACTAGATCTAAAAACAGTAACTTTTGCACCAGCAAACTTTGCAATCAAAAGTTCAAGAGCAGACAAAGAATTTTGCGATGTTCTTAAAACATATTCATATTTATTTTCTTTAACTACATGATAGATTGATTTTAAGAATCTAAAAACATTTTTACTTTTAGCAGTTATATGATGGATCCTTCCACCCATACTTTTTATTTCTTCATCATAAAACCCTTTTTCTAGATTTGAAACACAAAAATCAAACTGATATTTTTCTTTATCGATTTTACGATAAAGTTTCATTAAAAATGTTTCGGCACCACCAGTATCCATCTTGGTTACAATACACAAAATTCTTTTCATATACCCTCACTTATTGAACAACAATAGCGTCGGTTTTTTCAACCATCTTCTGCCATGCTTTTTTTATTATTGCTTTCATTTTTTTTCTTTTTTTATTTTGATAAATTTTGAATTTATCCCTAAAAATTTTAAATTCTCTTTTATTAGTAATGTCGTACATAACATTAAGCAATGCTATATGCAAATCGTGATATGCAGGAGATGCAATTCGTTTGCTCAAGTCATAATAAGACCAGTAACCCGCATCATATTCCTTTAAACTTATAACCAATGAATCAACTGTTTTTTCAAAATAATCTTTATATTTTTCATCTAATTTCATTGCATCAAATAACCCAAACACAGAAAAAATCCAACCATTCAAAACTGATAATCTCGGAGTTTGAGGATATTCTTCCAAATACAATGTATTCCCCTCGTATGCAGCCACACCACCATCGTTTATATCTTTAAGCATAAAGTCTATAGCTTTAAAACCGCATTCTTTATACCTCTCATCATCAAATGCTTTATAGGCTCTAAACATTAAAGAAGCTCCTTCGCCTTGACACATAGATGAAACTGTATACATTTTACTCTTTAAAGGAGAAAAACTATCCCATGAACCATCTATCTCCATATTAGAGACGGCCCAATCAACAATTAATCGAAATTTTTCAAGAAACTTCTCGTCTTTTGTTTGCAAAAACAAATCATAACAGCCAAGACCATACTGAAATATGGCAATTGGAAAATGAACGAATTCATTATCAGAAATTTGTGTCAAAGGTATTCCATCTTTATCCAACAATGTTCCTGAACTTACTTTTCCTGTCAAGTCATTATAATACCCCTCAATTTTTTCAACCGAGTAACAAATTCCTTCTTTTTGTGCAACAGCAGTAACACTTTTACCAGAAAGTATTCTTAACCATCTTTTTAACATTAATACTTTTTTCTTCAGTTGTCCCATTATCTAACCACCACTATTTTATGTTTTCAAACACCTTTTCTACATTACTTTTATACTCAAATTTTTCTTCCCATATATTTCTTGCAGAATCTCTTAATTGAGTATATTCTTCATCTGATAAATTCAAAATCTTTAAAATCAACTCTACCAAATCTTTATCCGAGAAATCTTTACTTAATAAAAATCCATTTTTTTTGTTTCTAACTATTTCTGAAGTTCCACCAACATCGGTAGCAATAACAGGAATTCCAAAAGAAGTTGCTTCCATAATTGAAATTGGCAAACCTTCGCTTCTGCTAACGTTAATAAATCCTTTATAATAATTTTCACTATATATTTTTAAAAGTTCAGAGTTTTTTACATTGCCGAAAAACTCTATCTCAATATTTTTAAAACCTTGTGATTTTTGTTTTAAATCATCTAAAAGCATTCCACCACCAAAATGAATCCATTTCAACTTTGTTCCATTGCTATCCAATAATCTCAAGGAATCAATGATCCTATCAACTCTTTTAACATCAACTAATCTTGAGCAACTGACAAAAACAGGAATACCTTCTTTATGATTTTGAACTCCAAAATCAACTGTGCCTAAATACGAAAGTTTTATTTTATTTTTATATTCCAAAAAATCTTTTAACAAATACTCTTTACCATCCTCTGAACACGGAAAAACATAATCCGTATTCTCTATCAACCATTTTCGCAATGGAAGATAATTCAAAGCATTTTCTTCCGCATACAAATCATATCTGTGCGCCCTTGAATAATTCTTCACTTTATTTTGCTTGGCTAATGTGTTTTTTAATAAAACAGATGCTCTGGCTGCATCAAAAAACCAAAAACTATATATCAAAATATTTTCATTTTTAACATCTTTAATGTTTTTTATTATTGACGAATATTTAATCTCACTTTTACCGCAAAAATACAATAAAAAAAGTTTCTTTTTTATACTATTAAGTTTTTTAAGTTCTTCTAAAACGCATGAGTTTTTTTTGAATAAAATTGAAAAACCTTTTAAAAGTGCTTTCATTTTTAAAACTTTTAAATTGCCTTTCCTCAAACCATAAGCTTCAACATTAGTCGGCAACTTACAAGTTATCCTTGAATTGATACTGGCATCACATGCAAAAACTTTTATTTTTTTTGCTTTCTTTGCTATACAATCAATTTCATTTTCTAAAAAACTTTCAGCAGGAGTTTCACCTTGATTAAATGGGAAATGTTTAGAAAGAATTATTATTTCATCATACATTTTTCTTTTATCCCCTTCTGCCTCCAAAATATTTTTTTGCTTCTTTTACACAGTCTAAAGGTGAAATTAGTGCTGTACGCATGGCATACTTTATTGCCTGACCGTATCTTTTGCTTCTTAATGATGCAAATGCAAGCACAGCATAATGTCTAAAATCAACATACTTAATGTCTTTTTTAGTGAGGTATTTATAATAATTTCTTTTGTATTCATACAAAGCGTTTTCGCCCTTGATTTTATTATCCCCCAGTGAAATTCGCTCTCCGCTATGCAAATACTGAATTACATAAGCGCCTGGCATATATCCGATTTTAAGTCCTGCTTCTATACAACGAAGCATAAAAAACCAATCTTGTCCCATTGCAACTTCGCCAAATCCTTCAGTTAAAAGAAGTTTTTCGCGTTTAATCATATAAATCGCAGTTGGAGCAATTGAATGTAAAACATGATATCTTATTAAGCTTTCTTTCGAAAAATCATCAACATAATCCATTTTTCTAAATTCAATAAGCTTATCCTCTTCGTTGTGCCATTTTACATCTTGATAACACATATCGAGTTCATTATCAACCATAAAGTTATACTGTGTTTCTAGCTTTTCAGGAAGGAATCTGTCATCATCATCAAGAAACGCCACATACTCACCAGTACAGTTCTTAATTGCTAGATTTCTCGCTTTTCCACCACCAGCAAGCCCTGTAGTAAAAACAATTTTAACTTTTGAATTCTCTTCATATTTTGATAAAGATTCTCTTGTGCTCATATCATAATCAGAATTTGGCACATTATCGTTTACCACAATAATCTCTATATTCTGCCAAGTTTGATTTAATATTGAATCTACCGCACGAGTCAACATATCGCTTCTTTTACAAGTTGGAACGATAACACTGATTAATGGTTGTTTATTCATCAAAAATTTCCTTTATCTATCCTTATACATTTTTTCGTAATAGTCTTGATAGTCTCCTGCTAAAATATCTTTCCACCAAGATTCGTTATCAAGATACCACTGAATTGTTTTCTTAATGCCATCATCAAATTTTGTTGCTGGCAACCAACCTAAATCATTATGAATCTTAGTTGGGTCAATAGCATATCTCAAATCGTGACCAGGTCTATCAGTAACATAAGTTATTAAACTTTCTGGTTTATTAAGCGCTTTTAAAATTGTTTTTACAACTTCTAAATTGCTCTTTTCATTATGACCACCGATGTTGTAAATCTCGCCTTCTTTGCCTTTTCTGATAATAAGGTCAATAGCACTACAATGGTCTTCAACATAAAGCCAATCTCTAACATTTTCACCTTTACCGTAAACAGGCAAACTCTCATCTGCCAAAGCACGAGATATCATAAGCGGAATTAACTTTTCAGGGAAATGATATGGACCATAGTTATTTGAACAAGGAGAAATTGTTACAGGAAGACCATAAGTTCTTTGATAAGCGCCAACCAACAAATCTGCCGCCGCTTTTGACGATGAATAAGGCGAAGAAGTATGAATTGGTGTTTCTTCGGTAAAGAACAAATCAGGTCTATCAAGTGGTAAATCACCATAAACTTCATCTGTTGAAACTTGATGGTAACGTTTTACACCATATTTTCTTGAAGCGTCCATAAGCACTGATGTGCCGATGATGTTTGTGCGTAAGAAAATTTCAGGGTTTTCAACGCTTCTGTCAACATGGCTTTCAGCAGCAAAGTTAACAACGATATCAAATTTTTCTTCCTCAAAAAGTTTATCAACTGTTTCTCTATCAGCAATATCACCTTTAACAAAACGGAAGTTTTCACACTTCATTGCTTCATCAAGAGTTTTAAGATTGCCTGCATATGTAAGAGCATCAAGACAAACTATTCTGTCTTCAGGATGATTTTTAAGTTGGAAATAAACAAAGTTACTTCCAATAAATCCGGCACCACCGGTTACTAAAATATTCATAAAATTTTTCCTTTTTACTTCTTTACAATACTTTTTAATTTTTCAGCATAAGGAGATTTACCATAAACCAAAGCTCTTTCTAAAAGTTGTTCTTCATTTATCCAACCTTTTCTGAAAGCTATTTCTTCAGGTGAAGAAACCATAATCCCTTGCATATTTTGAACTGTCTTAACAAAATTTCCTGCTTCGGACAAAGAATCAATTGTACCAGTATCTAGCCAAGCAAAGCCTCTACCTAAAAGTTGAACCTTTATACTGTTATCTCTAAGATACAAATTGTTCAAATCGGTAATTTCTAACTCTCCACGAGCAGATGGTTTAACTTTTTTTGCATATTCTACAACGCGGTTGTCATAAAAATAAAGTCCTGTAACGGCATAGTTTGATTTAGGCTTCTCTGGTTTTTCTTTGATAGATACAACATTCTTGTTGTTATCAAATTCAACCACACCAAATCTTTCAGGGTCATTAACATAATAACCAAAAACAGTTGCTTTGCCATCATCAACATTTTCAACTGCTTGGCTTAAAATATTGCTAAAACCAGTTCCGTAGAAAATATTATCACCAAGTATTAAAGCACAACTATCATCACCAATAAATTCTTCTCCGATTAAAAACGCTTGCGCTAAGCCATCAGGAGAAGGCTGAACTGCATAAGATAAATTTATTCCAAATTGAGTTCCATCACCTAAAATGCTTTTGAATTTTTCATTATCTTCAGGAGTTGTGATAATTAAAATATCGCGAATGCCTGCAAGCATCAAAGTTGATAGTGGATAATAAATCATTGGTTTATCATAAACCGGCAACAATTGTTTTGAAGTTACCTTTGTAAGTGGATAAAGTCTTGTGCCAGAACCGCCTGCGAGAATAATTCCTTTCATTTTCCTACTCCTTTTCAAACATTCCTAGTTTTGAATACACGTCATTCTCTGATTTTGAAGAATCAAGAACACTATTCATATTCATCAATTCCTTTTTGCCAAGCACAAGTCTCACAAGATACCTAATTGGCAAATATATAAAAGCAAAGTTACTTACCCAAGGGTGCTTTCTAGCAAGTTCCCACGTTATTGACGAACGATATTTAAAATATCTAAACCATCTAACGAAAAATATTTTATTCAATCCTTCGCGAGAGCCAAGCACTCTGTGGCTTAAGGTTTGATCACTATTTTGTTTAGAGCCAAATGTTCCTTTTTTCAAAGATAATTCAATAAGTTTTTCAGAAACTTCATTTTCAATATTGCTTTCGCAAAAATATTTTTCAAACAAATCAACACATACAATAGCTAATTTAAATAGTCCAAATTGTTTTAAAAAAGCAATGTTTTTTTCATCAGTTAGCACACTTGAATTTTCTTTAGCAAAAACACCAAAATCAATTAGCTGTCGAAGACCAATTCCATCTTTAGTTATGTGTCTTTCAGTATGTAATAAAAGCGAACACGCTTGATATAAAACATTCAACGAATAAAACTGCAAGTCCATACACTCGGCTTTTTCTACACGATCTGTTGCTTTATCAAGTTCTTTACGCAGTTCTTTGCACAAAGCTGTATTTGGAAAATCGCTCATTTCAAAATGCAATTCAATTATAACTTCATCTTTTTTAAAAGCGCAGTGAAAATGATTTTTTTCATCATCTATCAACTCATAACCGTTTTGGCTTAAAAAGCCTTTTACAAACTTAAACTCATCTTTGCTAACTAGAATATCAACATCGCCTAATGTTCGAAGTTCTGGCTTGTTATAATATCTTGCTACTGACAAGCCCTTTAAAATGCAATAGTTGATTTTATTTTTTTCTAAAAGTTTGCAAATCTCACTTTGAGCTTTTACAACCTTGTCGTTATTAAACATTACCGCGATTGTATGCGCTTTTAACTTTTTAAGAATATCTTGCGGAATACCATCTATACCTGCTGTTGCGTCATACACCAGCGGAATTACTGACTGAAAGTTTGCCTCATCATAAACTTCTTGCCAATCAACATCTGCTGGAATTTCTACCTCGAAATTAAAGAGGCTTTTTTTCAACAAACTGATTAGCACTTGCTGTGACTTTGTCAAATTAAAAACCTCCTTTTGTAATTTTAGTTTTTTTATTTAATTACCTGTTTTTCTAAAAACTGAAACAAAAGTCATAAAGAAAATTTTGATATCAAAAATCAAACTTCTGTTATCAACATAGTGCAACTCCATTTTTTGACGCTCACCAGTAGCATAAACAGCATCATTTCTGGCGTATGCTTGCCAATAACCTGTAAGCCCTGGCTTTACGCTTAACAACTTGTCCACGTCTTCACCGTAATGCTCTAACTCTTCTTCAACTAACGGTCTTGGCCCTATAAGAGTTAAATCGCCTTTTAAAATATTAAGCAACTGTGGCAACTCATCAAGGCTTGTCTTTCTTAAAAACTTGCCGACCTTTGTTATTCTTGGGTCATTCTCAAGCTTGAACTCTGACTTAAAAACCTCTAGCTCCTCAGGGCTTAACATCTCTTCGAGATTATCAGCGCCTGTTTTCATACTTCTGAATTTGTGTATGTAAAGTTCTTTGCCAAACTGGCCAACTCTTTTGTGGCTATAAAAAGCAGAACCCTTATCATCAACCTTGATTGCGATTGCAATAATTAAAAAAAGCGGCGATAAAACAATCAACCCCAACAAAGAACCGATGATATCAACCGTACGCTTAACAAAGAGATAAAAAGATAACTTTTCTCTCTTTTCTATACTTTTTTCAAATTTAGAATTTGCTTCGCTAATGTTATTTCTTTCAACAACGTTTTTACTCACAAAATTTCCTCGTTTTTCCGTTATATTTTTAATTTATTATATATATAATATATATAACATACAAAGCAAAAAAAGTCAACAAAATTGTGCCTGAAATACACAGTTTTTGCTGACTTTTTAACGCTTTATTGTTATTTTTTACAAATATATGAAATTTTATGATTTTATGAGGCAGACCAGACAAGAGAATTGACAATATTTGTGTTATAAACATCGCTACTTCTTCTGTCAAAAATCTTCATATTGCCACCATTATCATTCCAAAAACAAACAATGTAGTAATTATAAGCAGTTGAAACAACATGTTTTGCATAAGTAGCTCTAGCGCTCGCATTTCCTTTATCAACAGCGCCAAACTCGCCGATAATCACAGGAATTTTAAGCTTTGTAAATCTTTCATTTATAGCGCCTAAAACACTCTCAAGATATTGCTTATCTTCGCTTGAACCCCAAATATTTTTTGTGCTTTCATCAAGACAAAAAGCACTTGGAATATAAACATTTACCTTCGCTATCAACTTATTTTTTGCAGTATCTTTTGGAACTGAAAAAGCGCTTAAAGAAGCAGAATCAACAAACGCGCCATAAGTTGATACAACCAAGTGTCTTTTAGCGTTATTTCCGCCTGTTTTTCTAACTGTATCAACGAAAATTTGGTTTAATTTATTTGCGATTTTATAATCAGATTTTGATGGTTGAGATTTATCATTTTCTGCCTTTAAAACATCAGAAATTCCCTCGAACAACAACCAATCATTATAACCTTTGAATCTGTTTGCAATATCTGTCCACATCTGTGTGAATTTTGCCTTTGTTGCGCTAAAATTTGCCTCTTTTGTTGTTAACCAATTTTGGTCGTTTTGCGAATTTATTATGCAATATAAATAATTATCAACGCAATAGTCGATAATCTCGCTTATTCTATCAAGAAAAGCAACATCTACAACGCCGTTTTCGTCAATATGGTCACTCCAACAAATTGGTATTCTAACGGCAGAAAATCCTGCTCTTTTATAGGAATCTATCAAAGGTTTTGTTATAACAGGATTGTTAAAATACGTTTCATAATCAGCAATCTGGCTACCTTCTGGAAGCCCTCTTGCTGTAAATGAATCACCTAAAGTGACACCACTACCTAATTGAGATAACAACTGTTTTGAACTGATTTTTCTCATATCATGAACTTGTTCAAAAACAGGTCTTTCCCCGTTTCTATCCTCGGTTTTAGGTTGATTTACTTGGCTATTCGGCTCAACTGTTTCACTAACCTCTTCGGTAGTAATTGAAGTTGTTTCATTTGGTTTAACTGTGGTTGCGTTTTGAAAAAGTGTATTATAAACTTTTTGCGATGTTTTTTGATTATTTTCGGCCTCATCGCCTGTGCATGAAACAAGGCAAGCAATCAAAACCAAGCACAAAACAAACGAAGTTAATTTCAAAAAATTTTTCATAAAATTCACATTTACCTTTCAAAATCTATAGACCTAAACATTCATAAACTAAATCTCTGATTGTATTATGATGTTGATAACCTTCGCCCCAACCGAGCGTATGGCAACCAACAAACACGCTAACATTGTTTTCGACATCTATTAAAACATAAGCACAAGCAGCGCTATCCCAGCCAAATTCGCCAAGAGGAGCGCCTGTTTTGCTATTATCTATAAGCGTTCTAACGCCCAAACCATAGCCATAACCACCATCTTTTTTAAAAAAATATTCCATAAGCTTATCTGTAACAAGATGATTAGTTTTCATAGCGTCAATTGACTCTTTTGAAATTAATTTATAACCGTTTTCACAAGTACCGTAGTTTGCTAATGCTTTAGCAAATTTCATATAATCATTGATATTGCCGATAAGACCTGCGCCACCACTTTCATAATTATCACTAAAGATAAAATTATTGCTTTGATGCGCCAATTTAAAAGCTTTTTCTTTATCATCATACCAATACTGTGGCAATACTTTTTGCGCTATATTTTCATCAACTTTAAATGTTGAATCATTCATTCCAAGAGGCTCAAAAATGTTCTTTTTAACATACTCTGCAAAGCTCATTCCCGATACCACTTCGATAACTCCACCAAGTACATCAAGCCCTAAACCATAGCAGAATATATCACCAGGAAAACTCTCAACATAATCTCTGCCAATTGCTTTTACAACATCAATTGTTGAAGCATTTTTATCTTTAATTATTTCTTTAATATTCTCTTTTTTAATGTTGTAATTCAAGCCACTTGTCATTGTTAAAAGATGACGGATTGTAAGAGTTTTTTCTACTGGAATGCGAGACTCCCAAGCATAAAGTTTTTTAAATTCAGGTATGTAATCCCCAACGGCATCATCAAGCGAAAACAAGCCTTTTTCAACACATTGCATAGCTGCAACTGCAGTTATAACCTTTGTTGCAGAATACATATAAAACAAATCATCATAATCTGCATTAGTTCCATCTGCTCGTTTTCCAAAGATTTTTTCATAAACTTCTTTGCCATCTTTTGTAACTTTTATTCCATAAAAAGGACAACCATCATTCTTAATTTTTTCTATAAATAAATCTAATTTTTCGAAATTCATTTTAAACACTCCAAACAAAAATGGTATAACAACCTACTCTGGTCATTATACCATTATTTTAAACTATAAATCAAGTGTTTTAACAAAAATTTAATACTTTTATTCTACAACTTTATAAAGCAAAGATGCATCATCTTTTTTTACTGTTTCTTTAACATCAACAACCTCGGCTTTGAAAGGTTTTGAACCGAAATTTATCTCAATAATATCACCGATTTTTACATCATAAGAAGCCCTTTGAGCTTTGCCATTTACAACAACTCTACCCGCATCACAAGCTTCATTTGCAACAGTTCTTCGCTTTATAATTCTAGAAACCTTTAAATATTTATCTAATCTCATTTATTCTTCCTCACAAAACTCATCACAAGTGCCATCTAGACAGATTTTTTCTCTATATTCCTCTCTTTTACTGCCTAAACATTCTTCTTTTTCTTCGCAATTTTCACAAAGTTTCTTTTTAATATTTTCAAGCATTTTTTCATACTGATTTCTATCTAAAACAACCACTTCTTGCTCAAAAAATTCATCAATCAAAGAAACAGAAACATAAACCTCTTTTATTTCTTCAAGAATATAATAAGGGCTTACACAATTTGTTTCAAAAAGGCGACGAAGCGGCAAAAATTTATCATTATAATTTTCTAAAAAATCTTTAAATTCTTCAATAGAATTTATGCCATTTGGATACAAATAATTCTCTGAAAAGGCGCTTATATACAAGACTTTCATAATATTTCCTCTTAAATTTATATTAATGCAAAAACGAAGGCGACTCGAAATTCAAGTCGCCCACGATAAATAATTCAAAAATTATTTTACAGCATCTTTGAATGCTTTTGCAGCTTTGAAAGCAGGAGCTTTTGAAGCAGCGATTGAGATTTTTTCTTTAGTTTTTGGATTGATACCTGTTCTAGCAGCTCTTGTTTTAACTTCGAAGCTACCGAAACCAGCTAAAGCAACTTTGTCGCCAGCTTTAACAGCGTCAACAACTGTGTCAACGAATGCTTTGTAAGCAGCGTCTGCATCTTTCTTTGAGAGTCCAGCTTTTGCAGCGATAGCTGCAACGAATTCTGTCTTGTTCATTTTGAATTCCTCCAATAAAATTAATTTTTAGCATTTTTATTTAAAGACTAAAAGTCTATAAATTCTTGTGTTTTACTTCTTCCCAAATCGCATCAAGCTCTTCTAAAGAAGCGGTTTTCATATCAATATTTCGCTCATTACAAAGCTTCTCAACCATCTCAAAACGACTGATAAACTTATCAGTTGCACGGTTTAAGGTTTCTTCAGCATCAACCTTTATAAAACGCGAAACATTAACTGTTGCAAACAACAAATCTCCAAATTCTTCTGAAATACTCATAGGACAACCATTTTCAATTGCCTCTTCAAGCTCTGATAATTCTTCGCCAACTTTGAAAAGTGGCTCATAAATATCTTCCCAATCGAAATTTGCCTTTGCCGCGCGCTTTTGAACTTTTGCCGCACGCATTAATGCAGGAAATGCAGCAGGAACACTTTTTAAAGTATCAGTGTAACTCTCCTGACCTTTTTCTTGCATTTTTATTTTATCCCAATTATCAAGCACCTTATCACTTGTTTCAGCGACAACATCGCCAAAAATATGAGGATGCCTTAATATTAATTTTTTACAAACACCATCTGCAACATCAGAAAGATCAAAACCTTCTTGCTCTTTTTCAATTTGAGCATGGAAAACTACCTGTAAAAGCGCATCACCAAGCTCTTCTTTTAAATCGGTTTTATCGTCTCTATCAATTGCATCTACAACTTCATAAACCTCTTCTAAAAAGTTATTACGAATAGAATCATGAGTTTGCTCTCTATCCCAAGGGCAACCTTCTTCTGAACGCAAAATTTCCATTATTTTTACAAGGTCATCAACATTGTAGTTATCTTTAAACTGAAAATCCTTTATCATTTAACTTTCTCCCAACGGATTTTGCATATATACATAATACACTAAATCGCGCTATTTTGCAAGTGATTTTTGATATATTTTCATTATAAAACTTAAAAAATTTGAGTTTTTAATGCTTTTTTGGAATTTTCGTTCAGTTATGTTAACCAAACAATGAAATTATCATATTAATAAGCACATCTTCTTTTAAATTATTAGACTCACGATAAGTATCAGGAGCGTTATCATCTGCATCATCAGAAAGTTTTCTTATAGACACAAAAGGCACTGCCATTTTATAGCAAACCGATGCAACTGCTGCCGATTCCATATCGCAACAACCGCCACCAAATTTATCAATTATATAATCTTTCTTTTCTTTTGATGAAACAAACATATCACCTGTTACAAATGTACATGGTTTGATTGCAGAAAATTTATTTGTAAATCTTTCAAACAAATCCTTATCTGCTTCATAGATATATGTTTTTTGAGGTTTTACGCCAACCTCATAGCCAAGTGGTGACAAATCAAAATCATGCTCTAACAACTTATCACAAATAACGATATCGTTTTTATAAACGCCTTTAATTGCGCCTGAAAGACCTAAATTAATGATACAATCTGGGCGCTCTTTACAGATAAGCGCAGTGGTTGCGCCGGCGGCATTAACTTTACCTGTGCCACACAATACTGCAACGATAATATTACCACAAACTGTTTCAAATTTTACAGCTTTATCACCACAAAGATTAAAAGTTTCGCCATTATAAAGTTTTGATTTTTGCTCTACTGGAGCAAATTCCATATCATCAGCAATTACAAGACCTAATTTCATATAAACACATCCTAAAAAACAAAACGGCTTTACAAATAGCCGTTTTGCAATATTTTAATTATAATTCTTCACCACAATTATTGCAGAATGAAGCAGTTTCAACATTTTTAAAACCACATTTTGAGCAAACTTTTGTTTTCTTCTGCTCGTTAATTTGCGCTCTAATATCATCTAACTCTTCAAGTTTTGCATCAATTGAATCAAACATCTCAACATATTCTGTTTCGCTGCCTGATTCTTTCACATTCTCAAAATATAATCTTCCGAGAGTTTCAAAATCTTTTGCTAACTGTGAATTAACTTGACTTGCTTTGAATTTCAATTTTTGAATTCCAACAACCTCACTTGTTTTTTTAGCAGCTGCATCATAAACCTCTTTGGCTTTTACTACTGCTTCTTCAAAAAATCCCATTATAAAACCCCCTTAATTTATTTACAAGATAATTATACAATAAAACACCTTAAAAAGCAATGTTTAATTATAAAATTCATAGATTTTTTGCTTTCTATTTAACATTTCTTCAAACCCTCTGATATATTCATAAGGGTATTTATAGTTAAAAATACGCTCTATATTTTTGTCATTAACAAGTTTTGTTGATGCGCCGGCGCCGAGCGCTAAAATGGTTTGCACTTCTTCCATAATGAAAATATTATACAAAGATTCAAAGCCACTCTTTGCCCAACCGATATTTTCGTTATTACCTGCCATTTTACTTTGACGATACATATAATATGGGTTGTAGCCATTCTTGAACAATGCTTTATTAGAATATTCAAGCATTTTTGAAACAACATCACCCTCCGGGTTATAAACAGCATCGCCCTTATAAACAAGCGTTGACGAGCGTTTTACTGACAAGCAATGAACTGTTACACACTCTGGCGAAAGTTTTATAATATCATCAATCGTTTTACAAAAAGATTCATATGTATCAGTTGGCAAGCCGGCAATTAAATCGGTATTTATATTTTGAAAACCAACTTCTCTTGCAAGAGTATAAGCATCATAAAATTCTTTTACTGTATGGCGTCTTTTTATTGTATGCAAAACATCATCATTTAGTGTTTGCGGATTTATAGATATTCTTGTTGCGCCGTTTTGTTTGATTGTTTCTAATTTTTCACGAGTGATGGTGTCTGCCCTACCCGCCTCAACGGTAAATTCAAGTAAATTAGACACATCAAAACAAGTGTTAACTGCACTCATAATACAACCTAAATCATCAGCACTAATAGCAGTTGGAGTGCCACCACCGATATAAACTGTTTGAAGATTTAAGTTAAGTTCACTTGCAACTTTTGCAGTATATTCAATCTCTTTTAAAAGGCAATCAACATAAGAAGGAATCAACTTTTTAGATTGCTCAATATCGTGAGAAATAAACGAACAATAAGAGCAACGAGAAGCGCAAAACGGAATCGAAATATAAAGACTGAATGAGTTTTCATCAAGTTTTTCTAATATAGTGTTTTGCAATTTTACGATTTTTTCTGCAAGTTCATATTTTTCGTCTGAAATAAGCAGATTTTCTTGCATATACTGTTTTGCGTATTCTTCATCTTTTTTCTCGGTTAAATTGCGAAGCAACTTTGTTGGACGAACACCTGTCTGTATACCCCATTTTGGTACAAGAGAAGTATGCGCTGACAAAATTTCAAAAAGCATTTTGCAAAGCAATCTTTCACATTCTATATCTAAAGAAGCAACTGCGCGTTTTTCATAATATTCGCCATCAATTCTAACTGTAACAGAAAGATTAAGATTATACTTAAAAACAGAGATTTTTGCAAAATCCCCATCTAAAGCGTTAGTCTTTTCACTTGGAAAAAACAACTGTATTATATTTTCAATCTCGTATTTATAATCATTACCTACAAGTTCTAATTTTATCATAGATACCTCGAAAGTGGATTAAATTCGCGTTCGTTATCAAGCGTTGTTGACTCTTGATGACCAGGAAGCATTAAATAATCGCCCTCTAATTCACATAATTTATAATAAGAATCAATAAGCGATGATAAATTGCCTGTTGGAAAATCTGTTCTGCCATAAGAGCCCTTAAAAATTGTATCACCACAGAAAATAACATCATCACACACAAAACACAAAGAGCCATCTGTATGCCCAGGCGTGTGAATAACTGTTATATGTCTTTCGCCAAACTCTAAAACATCGCCATCATTTGCGGCAATATCAATAGTTTCTGGAATATAATCTTCTAAATAGCACCCAATTGCGCTATGAAGATTGGCTTTTGCACTTGACAATCTATCCGCCTCATTTATATGCGCTACAATCTTTGCTCCTGTTCGCTCTTTTATCGAATGCACAGCCATAATATGATCGGCATGAGCATGAGTTAAAAGAATGTATTTTAAATTTACTTTTTCAATTTCTGCAAATAACTTTTCACTGCAAAAAGCAGGGTCAACTATTACCGCTTCATTTGTTTTTTCATCGGTAAAAAGATAGCAATTTGTAGATAATGGCCCTATTTCAAATCTTTTTATAGACATAAACACACCTATTTTCTTAAAACGAACATTGCTTTTTCATAATCTTTTCTGCGGACATAAATTTTGTACTCATACATATTTTGTTGATGAACAAAAGAATTTACAGACACGCGAATTCCATTATGCAAAGCAATATTTTTTACTCTAACAATATAATCAATATCATTTGCAGCAAGCAAATCTCTAACTCTTGATTGCTCACCCATATCATAAGTTATCAAAACTTCTTCTCTATTAAAGATAGTAATCATTTTACATTCCTGTTCTTTCTATTGAGAATACGCCGTTGATTTTTGAAAGTTTTGCTATAATGCTTTTCAAATGTTCAAGCGATTCAATACTAATTGTAATAATAACAACACAGTTTCCATCTTTAATTTCTCTTGCGCTGATTGAGTGCAACGCTAAACGCATATTAGCAATTTCCATTGCAATATCGGCAACAATTTGCGCACGGTCAATTGCATGGATTGTAAGAGTTGATTGGAAACTTTCTTTAACATTATCTGTCCACTTAACGCTAATCCAACGCTCTGGCTCTTCACACTTTGTCATATCTCTTGGAACATTTGCGCAATCTCTTTTATGCACAGAAATACCATGACCACGAGTTACGAAGCCGATAATAGAATCTCCCGGCAATGGATTACAACATTTTGAAAGTTTGATAAGACAGTTATCAGTACCATCAACGACAACTGCGCCATCATTAGAATTAGATTTTATTTTAACAATATTATTCGTTTCATCAGTTGGTTTTGGCTTATATTTTTCTTTAATTCTTGGAATGAATTTTGAGAAAGAAAGACCACCATAACCAATTGCCGCAAAAAAGTCGTCAACAGTTTTATGACCTTGGCGCTCTGAAAGGCGTTGCACCATTTCATCATATTCTTCTTGCGATAAATCAATATAATTTTTCTTTAATTCTCTTTCAATTTCTAATTTACCACGCTCGATATTTTCAGGGCGTTTTTCTTTTTTGAACCAAGTTTTAATTTTTGATTTTGCTTCACTTGTTCTAACAATGCTAAGCCAATCTCTACTAGGGCCATGAGGTTGAGATGTTGTTAAAATTTCAACAACATCACCCGTTTGAATTTTATAATCAATAGGCACAATTCTACCATCAACTTTAGCGCCGACCATTCTATTACCAACGGCAGTATGAATTGCATAAGCAAAGTCAATAACACAAGAGCCAACAGGCAACGAGATAACATCGCCTTTTGGAGTTACTGCAAAAACATCATCTTGAGCCAAATCGCTTTTAATATTAGCAACAATATCTTGTGGGTTATCACTTTCTTTTTGGTTTTCAAGCAAATGGCGCACCCAATTAAGACGCTCATCTTGCTTTTGATCTGATTTTGAAACACCACTTTTATATTTCCAATGCGCAGCAATACCAAGCTCTGCTGTTTGATGCATTTCCCAGGTTCTTATTTGAACTTCAAAAGGAATACCCTCTCTTGGCAAAACTGTTGAATGAAGCGATTGATACATATTTGGTTTTGGAGTTGAAATGTAATCCTTAAATCTACCAGGAATAGGACGGAACATATCATGAATATAACCTAAAATATTATAGCAATCTGTAACTGTATCTGTGATAACTCTAATTGCATAAATATCATAAATTTCTTCAAAACTTTTGCCTTGCATATACATTTTACGATAAATTCCATGAATTGATTTTACACGGCCATCTATACGAATATTAGGTATAACACTGCCAAGGCGCTTTTCAATTCTTAAGATAATTGAACGAAGATAACTCTCTCTTTTATCTTCCTGTGCAGCAAGAGAATCTTCAATATCTTTATAAGCTATAGGGTCAAGAACTCTAATTGCGAGGTCTTCTAGCTCTTCTTTTATTGCTCTAATACCAAGACGGTGAGCAATAGGTGCATAAATATCAAGCGTTTCTTTAGCAATATCTCTTTTCTTTGTTTCAGATTTATGCCCTTCAATTGTTCGCATATTATGAAGTCTATCAGCAAGTTTGATAATAATAACCCTGATATCTTCAGACATTGCAAGAAGCATTTTTCTAATATTTTCTGCTTGTTGCTCTTCTCTTGTTACAAAAGGGATATTAGCGAGTTTAGTGAGCGCTTCAACAAGCATACAAACATCTGCGCCAAACTCTTTTCTTACAATTTCACAAGAAATATCTGTATCTTCAACAACATCATGCAAAAGCGCGGCGATAACCGATTCATTATCCATACCAAGACTGATAATTGTTAATGCTACTGCAATTGGATGGCTAAAATAACTTTCACCAGATTTGCGAAATTGCCCTTCATGAGCTTTTTGGCCGAACAAAAAAGCTTTTTCAATTCGCTTTAAATCATATTCTTTTTTACTCTTTTTAGCTTCATCTACGATATCTTGAAATGTATATTCTCTAAAAGCCATTTTGTCCTCCTTTAAAGCGTAACCTAACTAAAATAATTAAATAATTTTGATTCAATCAAATCACGATGACCTGCGTTTTCTACCAAATCAATATTATATTTTCCATCATAACTCAAAGCAATAAAACCAAGCTCGAAAAGTATATCTATAATTATAAACAACTTAAACAAATCATCGCTTTTTAGTATATGTATAAGTGAGATTTCATCAACACAAATTGATGGAAATAGTTTTATAATCTTATAAACTGCGGCAACATCATTTCTTGTTATTACTAAATTTCTATTCAAATCACCAAAATGCTTGAAATTCTGATAATCTCTTATATCTTTCAACACTTTTTCTTGATTAAAGCCCGATTTTCTAATATCTTTTAACACAATTGAAAGATTTTCTTTTGAATTGAAAACATTGATATCAATTGTTACAACAACATCAACCTTTTCGCCTTTTCTAAATTCAAATTCTTGTGGGCTTTTAAAGAAATAAACAACTTCTATTGCATCTTCAAAACCACCAGAGCGTGATAAAACGAGTTTTAAATGTTTACCACCAGAAAGCGAAATAATATTCACAATATTCATATTTGTGATTGCGAAATTTGGCTTTTCATTGCCCTCACCAAACGGTTCTAAATTTCTTTGAGCATATGCAGAATTAACGTTTAATGACACAGGATTCAATTTACAAGAAATTTTAAGTTTATCAAAAGGCATCTCTTTATAAATATTTTTAGCGCTAATTTGAATTTTTGATTTAACCGTTTCAAAATCTTTTGCTTTTATTGTGATACCTGCAGCAGAAGTGTGGCCACCAAAACTTACTGCATATTCTGAAACGCCTGACAAAATCTCATGAATTGAAGCGCCTTCATAACTTCTTGCAGAGCCAACTGCTTCGCACTCATCAATTGAAAATACAACTGCAGGACGAGAAAACATACTGCAAAGTTTTGCTGCAACGATACCTATAACACCATGATGCCAATTCTCGCCACCAACAACAATTACAGGCGCTGAAAGAGATTTACTATCATTTTCTAATATTTCAAGCGCCTGATTTAAAATATCTGCTTCTAATTCACGGCGCGTATTATTAAATTCACACAACTCATTTGCTAACTCCCCTGCTTTTGTTTCATCTTCGCAAAGCAAAAGTTGGATTGCTTTTTCAGGATGAAAAACTCTACCCGTTGCATTGATTCTTGGAGAGATAGCAAACGCAATATTAGATGAATTTATTTTTTCTAAAGTTAACCCTGACGCTTCAATTAATGCATTCAAGCCAACTCTATTTGCTTTTTTAATACATTTTAACCCTTGCTTAACAATTGCTCTGTTATCGCAAACAAGTGGCATTACATCGGCAATTGTACCAACGCAAACTAGATCGCCATACTCTTGCAATAAATCTTCAGGCGCTTGGGCACAAAGTGCGCAACAAAGCATAAAAGCAACGCCTACGCCCGCATAATCTTTAAATTCAGATGGGCAATCTTCTCTTTTAGGATCGATAACAGCTACTGCGTTTGGCAAAGTATCACTTGGCAAATGATGATCGGTTACAACAACATCTATTCCTTGACTATTTGCATAATCAATCGCTTCAAAAGCAGAAATACCATTATCAACTGTTATAATAAGTTTTACGCCTTTTTGCTTTAACTCTTCAACAGCGCTTTCACTCATACCATAGCCCTCATCACGAGATGGCACACGCCACATACAATCAGCGCCTAAAGAAACTAAAACACTATAAAGCAATGTTGTTGAAGTTACGCCATCGCAATCATAATCTCCAAAAACTGCGATTTTCTCACCATTTTCGATTGCTAAAAGTATACGCTCTACGCCTTTATCCATATCGGCAAAACAATAAGGATCTTGCAAAATAACTTCATCTGACAAAAATTCATCAACTAAAAATGGGTCACAAACACCTTTTGAGCAGAGCAAATAAGCGGTAAAGCTATCAATACCGCATTCTACTGCTAAATCACTAGCTATTTGCTTATCAATTTCATTAAAAACCCATTCTTTCATTAAAAAACACTTTTCCTTATACTTTATTAATTAATAATACCATTTTAAAAGACTTTTTTCAAGTTTTTTGTTAATAATTATTGATGAAATATGCAAAAAATGATATAATCTTTTAAAAGATAAAAAATGAGAGGTCTTTTATGATTTATACAGTTACATTTAACCCTGCTATTGATTACTGTTTAAGGGTTGAAAACTTAAAATTTGGCAAAACAAATCGTTCAAGCAATGAGCAGATGTATTTTGGTGGAAAAGGTATAAATATTTCGCTTGTTTTAAAAGAACTCAACACACCTTCTATTGCGCTAGGTTTTGTTGCAGGATTTACAGGAAAAGAACTTGAAAGCCAGTTAAAAAAATCAGGGATTGCAACTGATTTTATTCATCTAAAACACGGCAACACAAGAATTAATGTTAAACTAAAAGGTGAAATGGAAACTGAAATAAATGCAAACGGCCCTGAAATTGATGAATGTGAAATCAAACAACTTTTTGATAAATTGAGCATTTTAGAAGATGGTGATACTCTTGTTCTTGCAGGAAGTATTCCAAATTCTCTGCCTGACGATATTTATGAAAAAATCCTTGAAAGTTTAGAAGATAAAAACATAAAAATTGTTGTTGATGCAACTGGTAATTTACTTGTTAACACACTTAAATTCAAACCATTTTTAATTAAGCCAAATCTTGATGAATTGCAAGATATTTTTGAAAAACAACTAAAAACAGATGAACAAATTATTGAATGCGCTAAAATTTTGCAACAAAAGGGCGCTAAAAATGTTCTTGTATCACTCGGTGAAAACGGCGCTATTTTTATTGATGAAAATGGCAATGTTTACAAACAAAAAGCGCTTGGTGGAAAGGCAGTTAATACTGTTGGCGCAGGCGATTCTATGATTGCAGGATTTTTAAGTGGTATTGAAAAGGATATAGAATACGCGTTAAAACTTTCTTGTGCATCGGCAGGCGCTACCGCAACGCTTGATACCCTTGCAACTAAAGAAAAAATATTTGAATTGATGTAACAAAAAAAGGATTGCACAAAAAGTGCAATCCTTTTTATTATGCGCATTTTGAACAAGGTGTTAGCCCTGCATTTTTTGCATCTTTCAAAGTAACCTTATAACTGTTTTTACCACCACAGGTTTTGATAAGATGATATTTCGAACCGGTTGGTGTTCTATAAATATAAGTTGTTACTGTTGTTTGGTTGCTTGAAGAATTTGTTTTGCCACCACTTGTTTGACCGCTTTTATAAATAATTTTAACCTTTGGCTGAACATTATAAATAAACACATTTATTTTAATACCACTGCCTTTATCTTCAACTGACCACGCTTCAAGTTGAACTCCCCTGCAAAGTAATTCAGTTCCTTTATAAATCGGTGTAACGCGATATAAAACATGATTATCAGTATCATCAATATAATCATCAACCTTGTCTTCAAAAGGCAACATTCCTTCAATATTGAAATATTGTGTGCCTGTTATCAAATTTTTCTTATTTGCATTTTCGGCTGATAATTGCCAACCAATCAAATGACAACGGTTATAAATATACTTGCCAGGAATGAAATTATATTTTTTCTGTTGCCACCCCGTTGGATAAATGCTACTGATTGAGCCACGCTTTTCGTTTTTCTTTGGTTGTGTTTCTTCGCCAAGCAAAGCAAAAGCAACACCAGCTCTACCATATTTATCAAGGTTAGAATATTTTTCAAATGTTCTTGTGCTATTCTTTTGCTTTTTTGTAAACGATGGTTTATTTTTGTTTATAACATAAAAAGCTTTTGATTTGTAATTTGGAATATTTGATAGTTTTACTGTGGCACTTACAGAAATAGTGGTCGGATTTTGTGTAGTTGCAGGGGCTATTGTAAACACCAACATAAAAGCAACAAATATTGAAATTATTTTCTTTTTCATAAAAAAAGACCTCCTTTGTTTTTATATTACAAATTTAATTGTCCCAAAAACAGAACAAATAACTTGTCGAAAATTATTACAATAATTATTTTACTATCAATTGATAGTTTTGTAAACACCAAACAATCAATTGATGCATATTATATCTTTTATATTATCATTCCATTAACTCATATAAATATAAAATAAAAAGGCTGTCTGACAAAGCATTTGTAAAAATGACTTTAT
>JAZRPX010000124.1:0-8823 GCA_045649445.1 Acutalibacteraceae bacterium
GGACGTCCTTAGCTGAGAAGGGCTATATATATATACACACACACACACACATCCCACAATGGGAATTGAGACCTTGCCTATGAGTTAATAAGGGTTTGAGCCTTTCTAATTATTGTCAATTGGTTTTAGTTATGAAGAAGCAACAGGTCTTGGCCTCGCAGAAGCTAAAGCTCTTGTTGACGGTGCTCCAAAAGCAGTTAAAGAAGGCATCTCTAAAGAAGATGCAGAAGCTCTTAAAGCTAAACTTGAAGAAGCTGGCGCAACTGTTGAACTTAAGTAATTTAATTTACCTACCAAAAAAGTCCTCAAGGATTGCCTTGAGGTCTTTTTGTTTATATTGATTAAATCAATTGCGTTTGTTTTCAAGTGTTGATAAAATTTTACCATCATTATCAACAATTGTTATATATTCATTATATTCATAAAATTGTTCATCATAATAAGCAGTTGAGAAAAGATAGGTGCCATTATTACAAGCGATATTGTAGCAAGAAGATGTTGGATTTTGAGCATATACAGTCCAAATAATATTTCCGTTTAAATCAAGTTTAATAAAACTATTATCTGTTTTGCAATATGCCAAAACGCCATCGTCTACAACTTTTATATAATCAAAATATCCTGTTTGAGCGGTGTTTTTTGAAACAGAGCCATCTTTAATATTGATGTAATAGAACAGCCCTTGAGATTCAAAATAAATACGCTGTGAATTGTAATCTATCTGTGCAAAATCAAATGGATAGTTGAAAGAATTACTCCAGAGTTGATTAAAATCAGTATCATAGCATTCAATATAAAGCTTTATTTCTGCTCTGTTAATTCTGACAACAAATAATTTTTGGAAATCTGTTGAGAAATAAATGCGTGAAAACTCACCAGGAGTATTAGCAACTAAAAAACCGCCTGTAGTAGGTATTTCGATTTTTTTGAAAAGTTCTACCGACTGATTTTCCGGTATTATATATTGAAAAACATACTCGTGGTCGTGATAATCATCTATCTTAAAATCTTCGTCTAAAACCGCCTCTCTTAAAGTAGTTTTGTTTCCAAACATAGCTTTTGCAGTGGTTTCAAGTTGGTCTTGGGTTATATTATTCACACCTGCGCCAAAATAATTGTTGTAATCATCATAATAATCAAGGTTAATTACAGGTATTTCTAAAGTTTGTTCGCCAAAGTCAACATTTTCAAAACCTGCTGTTTTACCATAAAAATTATATCTGTTTCCACGAGTTAAATGATAATTATCATTAAATTTGCCCTTAACAATGAAATATCCTTTAAGTTCAATTAAACTATCCTTCATTTCAGGGTGTTTTGTTATCAAACAAGAGAAATTTTCTTCATCTGTCTCAATAAATTTTTCGAGTTGCCCTTCAATTCCAATATTAAAGTCTTTTGATAGGTAATTGGTATCAGATAAAACTGTATCATCATTTATAAATGTATAATTATATCCAAAAAATTTGAGAATTGTTTTTTGTCTATCTGTTAAATTAGAATTTTCATCATAAGGATTTAAACTATCTAAAGTAACAACAGCGTTGTTTTTAAAAGATATTTGTTTATCTCCGATTTTAATAGGCAGTTTGTTAACCACAACTCCTAAAACAATGCCTAAAACCAAAACTACACAAATAATTGGAATTAAAACAAACTTTTTCTTTTTTGTGCTGGGTTTGTTTAAAATAATATCTTCGTTTTGCTTTTTCATACAGTAAAGGCAAAAATCCATTTCATCAGAAATTTCTTTGCCACAAAACTTGCAATTTTTCATATCTTCACTCCTTTTCTACATTATAATACATTTGGCAATTTTAATCAAGAAAAAACGACTTCAAAAGAAGTCGTTTTTTAGATTAGTTTTTGAAGTTTTCTTTGTAACATTTATCTGACATTGCCATCAATTGCCATACGCCAGACATATCATTACCAACAACTTTTTTGACATATACATTGTCTTCATAATAATATTCACCGTAATCGAGTGATAATTCTTTGTTTATAACATCTTCCAAAGATTTATCTAAAATCGGCGCCGCCCAAAATGCAGGAACGAGCTGTGTAAATGCAGTTCTACAATCACCGTCTATATCTGGACTATTGTTACAGGATATTGCTAAAACCTTATTGCTATTAGGATTTACATCGATATAAATAGTAGCAACTGGAATGTTTAAATTGCTAATATAGTTATATGCGTATGTAACTGTGTTTTCATTTACTTGTTGTGATGAAAAATCATCTTCTGAGATGTTCATAGTATAATATTGTAATGTATCTAAATACAAATCATTGTTTTTAACATTTTTGTTATATTTTTTCAAAAGTTCATCAAATGTAATATTAAATTCTGCGCCAAAAGGTGCGGACTTGTTTTTGTCAACAACTCTTGAACCACCACAACCTTTGAAAACAAATAATATCACTAAAAATATTGCAACTATTGTAATGATTTTTTTAAATTTTGGATTTGATTTAATATTTTTAATAGTTTCTTCTCTGTTTTCTTCATTAAGACTTTCTTTAATATTTGAAACTGTATTTTCTAAATTCTCTTTTGTTAAGCTTTCTTTTACAGTGTTAGCAGTTTTTTCAAGATTTTCTTTTGTAAAAGTTTCTTTAACTGTATCAACGGCTTTGTCAAGGTTTTCTTTTGTTAAATTCTCTTTAACGGTATCGACTGCTTTATCAAGATTTTCTTTTGTAAGATTATCTTTAACGCTATCAACAGCACCTTTTATTTTTTCTTTTGTTTCATCAGATGTTGCTTTGTCTTTAATACCTTTAATTGTATTTTTTACTGATGATTTTAAATCTTCAACTTGTTTTCTTTTCTTTTCTTCCATTTTTAATTCCTCCTAAAAATAATTATCGACAAATTTTGCCTTCTTTTGACATTATACACAAAATAATGCTTATTGTCAAGATATAATGCTAATAGTCAATTTATATTTCTTGAAAAATCACTTATAATATAATATTAAAGGAGGGATTTTAATGGAAAAACAAATTGATTATTTTGCACTTGGTTCAAGAATCCGCAAGGCACGCGAGAGCAAAAATTTCACACAAGAACAATTAAGTGAAATGTGTGCTCTTTCAACTGCTCATATAGGTCATATTGAACGAGGCACTCGAATTCCCTCGCTTGAAACACTGTTTAGAATTTGCAGTTGTCTCGAGATTAGTCTTGACTATCTTTTGTTTGACTCTTTTGATTCAAATGAAATTCATTTTTCTAACATTTCCTCTATGCTAAAAAATAAAAGCAAAGATAAAGTAAGCATTTTTATGAGTACTGTAAAAGCACTTGCTGACAAAATTGACGATTTATAATAGACAATAAAAAGAGTACCATTGATATTATAGTCAATGGTACTCTTTTTGTCCTATGCTATCAGCATAATATTTATAATTTTTTAATTATTTCTTTAGCGCTTTGAAATCTATCTTTTGGCGATACTTTTGTGCATTTATCAATGATTTTTGCGCATTTGCCTTTATACATTTGTTTTGATGGGTGCTCGCCTGTTAGCATAACATTAAGCAAAACACCAATTGCAAAAATATCTGAGCGTTCATCTGTTTGATTTATGCCAAACTGCTCCGGCGCCGCATAACCCGTTGTGCCTAAAACAGTAGTATCATCTGATTTATATGCTTTAAATATTCTTGCCGCATCAAAATCAATTAAATACACTTTTCCATCTTTTGAAATCATAATGTTTTCAGGCTTTATATCTCTATGTATTATATTAAGTGAGTGAAGCGTGGCTAACGCATTGCAAACAGCTTTTACTACAACTCTTGCCCCTGCTTCATTATATAATCCACCCTCTAAAACATTCGCAACGCTAATTCCATCAACAAATTCTTCAAACACATAATTAATATCGTTTTCTGTTACAACAGATAAAACCTCGGGAATGTTTTCTGCTTTTATTTTTTGAAGTATTTTATAAACATCAGCATTAGTACTGAATTTTTTTAAAACAATGTTTTTTTCAAGAGTTTTATGTTTTAAAACAATTACTTGTGAATTTTCTTTTTCACTTAAAATACAAATTTTTTCATACTGTTCGTTGATGATTTTTTCAACAGAATTCATATTTTTCTCCTATATTTCTATTGTAAAATTTATTATAACATAGTATAATCGTTTTGGGAAGTGATATTTTTTGATTAAAAAACCTACAAATGATTTAATGAATGAACTTGGCAATTCAAAAAACATTAACTCATATCTAAACGAAAACAAAGATTATCTTATTGATAAAAATATTGCACAGATTTTAACCGATGTTTTAAACCAAAAAAATTTAAAAAAATCTGATGTAATTCAAAAAGCAGAAATAAGCGAAGTTTATGGATATCAACTGTTTTCAGGTGTGAAAACCAACCCTTCAAGAGATAAAATTTTATGTATTTGTATTGCTATGGAATTAAATCTTGAAGAAACACAAAATCTTTTAAAACTTACCGGTTTTGCCCCGCTTTATCCAAAATCAAAGCGTGATAGCATTATTATTTTTGGAATCAATTCGTTGATGAGTGTTTTTGAAATTAACAATTCGCTATATGACCAAAATGAAAAAGTTTTTGAATGATTTTGAAAAAACTATATAAAAAGGATTTTTTGAAAGATGTTTAAAAAGATTTTAGAAGAATTTAATGTTCAAAATGTAATTGAATGCGAACCTTTTGGTAACGGGCATATCAATTCAACTCATAAAGTTGTTTGTGAAAACAACAAATATATTTTGCAAAAAATAAATGCGATTGCTTTTAAAGAGCCAGAAAAAATTATGTTTAATATCGGCAAGGTTTCAGAGCATTTAAGAAATAAAACTGATAACAAAAGCCAAATTTTAAACTTTTTAAAAACTAAATCAGGCGAATTTTATTATAAAGACGCTGTGGGCAATTTTTGGCGTGTTTATGAGTATATTGGCAATTGCAGTGGTGTTGATGAGCCAAATATAAATGAATTTTATGAATGCGCATTGGCTTTTGGCAATTTTCAGAGTATGCTTTCAGATTTTGATGCTAATATTCTTTATGAAACAATTCCTAATTTTCATAATACCCCTAAAAGATATGAGAATTTTTGCCTCGCCGCCGCCGAAGATATATGTGGCAGAGCAAAAGATGTAAAAGAAGAAATAGATTTTGTTCATAAAAACGCAGATTTTTATAACGTTTTGATAGATGCAAATAAAAAAGGCGTTTTGCCAACTCGTGTTTCGCATAATGATACAAAATCAAACAATGTTTTGTTAGATAATGAAACAAAACGCGCAGTTTGCGTTATTGATTTAGATACAATTATGCCTGGTTTTTCTGTAACAGATTTTGGTGATGCAATAAGATTTGGCGCTAACACTGCTAGTGAAGATGAAAAAGATTTATCTAAAGTTAAGTTAGATTTACTAAAATTTGAAACTTTTGCAAGAGGTTTTATAAAGGGAAGCGATAATAAGCTTATCTTTGAAGAAATTCTTTTAATGCCTGAAGGCACAAAAATGATGACGCTTGAATGTGGAATGAGATTTTTGACAGACTATTTACAAGGCGATGTTTATTTTAAAACGGCGTATGCTGAACATAATCTTGATAGATGCAGAACGCAGTTTAAATTGGTAGAAGAAATGGATAATAATTGGGCAAAAATGAAACAAATTGTAGAAGGAATATATAATGAAAAATCGTATTGAGTTTTTAGTAGAATATCTTAACAAATGTTGTGATGAATATTATAACCAAAACAATCCATCTTTATCAGATGCTGAATATGATGCGCTTTTTGATGAACTTTTAGAACTTGAAAGCAAAACAGGTTATGTGCTTGATAACTCGCCTACGAAAAGACCGGGCTATGAGGTTATGGGTGAATTAAAAAAGGTTGCTCATAACATTCCGCTTTTATCACTTGCTAAAACAAAATCTGCAGGTGATATTTATGCTATGGCTCAACAGTCAAACGGCTATTTAGGGCTTAAAATAGATGGTCTTACTGTTAAAATGGTTTATAAAGAAGGCGTTTTAGTTGAAGCGTCAACCCGTGGTGATGGTGAAATTGGCGAAGATATAACACATAATGCAAAGGTGTTTAAATCTGTGCCAAAGGTTTTGAGCGAAAAACGAGATATAACTATTTCGGGCGAAGCGTTTATTGATATAGCAACCTTTGATAATATCAATGAAAGCATTGATAATGATGAAGATAAATATTCAACGCCAAGAAATTTAGCGTCTGGCTCTGTGCGTCAGTTAGATAGTGAAATTTGCGCAAAGCGTGGCGTTTCATTCTTCCCTTTTAATGTGTTAGAAGGGTTTGATGATATTGATAGTAAGCATAAGCGTCTTGAAAAATTGGCGCAGTTTGGCTTTATGCGTTTGCCAACTGCCGAAATTGATAAAAACACAAGCGTTGAAGAAATTGAGCAGAAAATTTTAGAGTTAAAAGAAATTGCTAATAAAAAAGGTTATCCAATTGATGGTATTGTTTTCACTTTTGATAGTGTGGAATTTTCAAAAGCGCAAGGACGTACTTCTCATCATTTTAAAGATGGTATCGCTTATAAATTTGGTGACCCTCATTTTAAAACAACGCTAAAAAACATTGATTGGAATATTTCTAGAACAGGTCAGTTAACCCCAATTGCTGAATTTAAAGCAGTTGAAATTGATAATACAAATGTTGAAAAAGCATCTCTTCATAATATGACCTTTATTGAAGACCTTAAATTACAAGTTGGCGATGAAATTTTAGTTTCAAAGCGTAATATGATTATTCCGCATGTTGAAAAGAATTTATCAGCTGATGAAAGATGTGATTATACACTTGAATTTCCAAAGGTTTGTCCTGTTTGTAATCAACCAACAAGTATAAGTGAAACTGATTCTTCAGGCAGAATTATAAAGGTTTTGTATTGTAAAAACGAGGAATGCGCTGGCAGACAAATTAAGAAATTCACTCATTTTGTTTCAAAGCAAGCAATGAATATTGATGGACTTTCACAGGCAACGCTAAAGAAGTTTATCTCGCTTAAATTCATTAAAAATTTAGCAGATATTTTTGAAATTGAAAAGTTTAAAGATGAAATTATTGCGCTTGATGGTTTTGGCGAAAAATCTTTTAATAACCTTATAAATTCAATAGAAAATGCTAAAAAAACGCGTCTTTCAAATTATCTTGTAGCAATGAACATTCCGCAAATTGGCAAAAATGCGGCGCTCGATATAGCTGATAGATTTGGTGGTAGTGTTGATGAGTTTATCAATGCTATTAATAAAGAATTTGATTTTTCATCAATAGTGGGTTTTGGCAAAATTATGAATGATGAAATTTATAATTGGTTTAAAGCACAAAAGAATTATGATGAGTTTATTGAAATTTCAAAAATTCTTGATTTTGTTATTGATGAAAAAGCACAGATTGATGAAGATAATCCGTTTTTTAACAAAACAATTGTTATAACTGGTTCATTTAATGATTTTAATCGTGATGAACTAGGTGAAAAGATGAAATCTTTTGGCGCAAAGGTTACAGGTTCTGTTTCAAAAAACACAGATATTTTGCTTTGTGGCGAAAAAGCCGGAAGCAAACTCAAAAAAGCAACTGATTTGGGCGTTAAAGTCATAACAGAACAGGAGCTACTAGAGTTAATATAAAGAGTTTTAGTGCAAATTGCACAATATAAAAAAGAATTTTTAAGTAAATATACGAAATTATAAAAACAAATTGACTTTTTTATGTTTTTAAGTTATAATTAAAACACAAATAGTATGGAGGTACTGTTATGAAAATTACAAAAAGAATGTTAAGTGTATTTGTTGCGCTTATTATGATGATTTCTATTGCAGTTGTTGCTGTTCCTGTATCTGCTGCAAGCGCATCTCTCTCAATCGGTGAGGTTGAATGTACTGCAAATGGTAATGTTGTAGTTCCAATCTCTGTTGAAAACAACCCAGGTGTTTGGGGTATTAACTTGCAAATTGAATATGATGAAGCTTTAACATATTCATCATTTGTAAAAGTAAATAGCAATATTGGTAACTGTATGGCTACAACAGCTAATAATGTTCTCACAATCTTGCTTGAAGCTTCAAGCGAAGAAAAAGACATCACTGATGATGGCGTTTTAGCAAATATCACTTTCTCAACTACTGCTTGGGCAGAAGGTAAAGTTTTTGATGTTAAGTTTACTAATGTTGATAGAAGAAGTGTTACAGATGCAACAGGTAAAGACCTTTTAGCAAATAAAGATCCTCAAGGTAATCCATTAGAGCCAATCGCTTTAAAAGATGGCGCTGTTAAATGTGTTGTTGCTCAACAAGTTCCTACTGAACCAAGCACACAACCAACTCAACCTTCAGTTAAACCTGAAGAGCCAACTCAACCTTCAGTTAAACCTGAAGAACCAACTCAACCTTCAGTTAAACCTGAAGAGCCAACTCAACCAACAGCTTGTGTTCATGCAATAACAGTTACAGTTGGCGCTAAAAAAGCTACATATTTTGCAGCAGGTTATTCAGGCGATGTAAAATGTGCAAATTGTGGTGGCATTCTTTCATTTGGTAAAACTCTTGCTAAATTAAAACTCGCTAAACCTAAATTCTCTGTTAAAGCTGGTAAAAAGTTATTCAAAGTAACTTATAATAAAGTTACAGGTGCTACAGGTTTTGAAGTTCGTTACAGAATTAAAGGTAAATGGACTGTTAAATCATATCCAGCTAAAAAGAAAGTAACAAAAACAATCAAGAAGCTTAAAAAAGGTAAATATAGCGTTCAAGTAAGAGCATATGTTCAATCTGGTA
>JAZRPX010000125.1:0-6596 GCA_045649445.1 Acutalibacteraceae bacterium
AAAAACGCCCTCTTTTTTTATATATAATTATATTATTTATACTTGAAGTAATGAATCTTTTGTTGTATAATAAATTGAATATTTATAATTAGTTTACAATTAATTGTAAATAAGAGTGTATAATCAAAATATACATAACGAGAGGAAGTAAATAGTGTTATGATAGAGATAAAAAACCTCACTAAAGATTACGGCGGTCATTTGGCTGTAAATAACATTTCTTTTAAAATTAACGATGGGGAGATTTTGGGATTTTTAGGTCCTAATGGTGCGGGTAAATCTACAACTATGAATATTATCACAGGTTATTTGTCTGCAACTGAAGGTAGTGTTGTTATAAATGGCTACGATATTTTAGAAGAACCAATCGAAGCAAAGCGTGAAATTGGTTATTTACCTGAAATTCCACCGCTTTATCTTGATATGACTGTTAGAGAGTATCTTAACTTTGTTTATGAGTTAAAAGGGGTTAAGTTACCAAAAGGCCCGCATATTGAAGAAATTTGTAAACTTGTTAAAATCAAAAATGTTTTTCATAGACTTATTAAAAATCTATCAAAAGGTTATCGTCAAAGAGTTGGTATTGCAGGTGCGCTTATTGGTAACCCTAAAGTGCTTATTTTAGACGAGCCAACCGTTGGCCTTGATCCAAAACAAATTATTGAGATTAGAAACCTTATAAGAATGCTTGGTAAACATCATACTGTAATTTTATCTTCTCACATTCTTTCAGAAATTCAGGCAGTTTGTGATAGAGTAGTTGTTATTAATAAGGGTAAAATTATTGCAGATGATACTCCTGAAAATTTATCAACAAATCTTTCTGATGACCATTCTTTATCAATTGTTTTAGATGGTAACAGAGAAAAAATTGAAAAAGAGCTTAAAGCTATTTCAGGTGTTAAAGCCGTTGATTTTGTAAGAGAAAATTCAAATGGTTCTTGTGAATTTACAGTTGAACCAGTTGCAAATTATGATATAAGAAAAGATGTTTTTAATATGGCAAGTTTAAATAACTTTGCTATTTTGAAAATGGCAAGTAATGAATTATCGCTTGAAGATATTTTCTTGCGTTTAACCGATGAATCTTATAATACAGAAGCATTTGAACGTTCATTAAAGTCAAGAAAAGAAGATAAGGAGGAGAATGAATAATGAAGTCAATTATTAAAAGAGAATTTAAAAATTATTTTTCTTCTCCGTTAGGTTATGCAATTCTTTGTGTTTTGCTTTTGTTTGGTGGATTTTATTTTGCCTACGCTTTTTCATTTGGTTCGGCAGATATGACCTATGTTTTCAGTTCAATGATTACAATTATATTTTTTGTTGTACCTGTTATTACAATGCGTTTGTTTTCAGAAGAGAAAAAACAAAAAACCGATCAATTATTATTAACTTCTCCTGTTAGCATATATTCAATAGTTTTAGGTAAATTTTTAGCAGCGTTTTTGTATTTTTGCGTTTTTATTGGATTTATGGCAATATACAATTTTGTGTTTATGCTTTTTGGCGCTATTCCTGATATAACTATTTTTATTGGTAATGTTATAGGAATGCTTTTGTTTGCAGGTTCATTAATTGCAATTGGTTGTTTTATTAGTGCATTAACAGAGAGTCAAGTTGTTGCTGCAGTTGGTAGTTTTGCAGTTTCATTCTTCTTGCTTTTACTTGAAAATGTTACTTCTGTTATTAACAATGAATTTGTTGCAAAAATTGTTAATTGGATTTCTTTTTCAGAAAGATATTACACATTTACAGAAGGTATTTTTGATATTTCTAACTTCGTTTTCTTCGTTAGCATTATTGTTGCTTTCTTATTTTTAACTGTCAGAGTGATAGACAGAAAACGATGGGCGTAAAGGGGGAGTGAATTTAATGAAAAATAATGATAATAAAGTTCCTTTTTATAAAAAGAATAAATTTAAATTCAATACCGTTTCTACTACAATTATAGTTGTTTTTATGGTGTGTCTTGTAGCGTTCAATGTTTTAGCGTCTGTTTTATCTGATAGATTTACTGCTTTTTCTATTGATATGACTTCTTCTTCTGACTATACAATAAGTAAGGAAAATAGAGAATATATCAAAAAAATTGATAAGCCAGTTACAATTATTTTAACTTGTACAGAAGATTACTATTTAAGTAGTTTTGCAACATATATTTCACAGTATTATACTGATAAATCTGGTGGTAAATATTTTAATCAAACTGTTGAACTTCTTAAAAATTATAAAAAAATCAACCCTAAAATTGATGTAAAATTCGTTGATGCACAAACTCCTGATTTTAATGTTTATAAAGAAAGATATGCTGATGCTGATATTAGCGTTGGTGATATTATTGTTGACTATACTTATGATGATAATGGTGTTGAAAAAACAAAATATAAAGTTTTAGCATTTGAAGATTTATATACTATTGAAGAGGTTTCAGATTATGAGTCATATACTTCGTCATCTTATGGTAGTATTGGTGGCTCATCTGTTGAAACAGCAGTTACTTCTGCGCTTTTCTTTGTAACAAAAGAAACTAATGACAAAATTGCGCTTTTAACTGGTTATGGTAGCGCTGATGTAGAAAACTATGTTAAATCGTTAGATGTTAATGGTTATGAATATGTTAAAATCAGCGATTTAACAGTTGAAGATATTCCTGAAGATGCAACAATGCTTATGATTGCTTCGCCATCGCTTGATTTGTCTCAATCTGATGTTAAAAAGATTGATGAGTTTTTATTGGGCAAACCAGGAGATAAAGACTTTAAATATAATAGAACTTTGATTTATTTAACCTCTGATACACAGTTTGATACACCTAACCTTGATGGCTTGCTTGAAGAATGGGGCATTGTGTTTGAAGATGGAACGGTTTATGAAACTGATGATAATAAACACGCATCAAATTCAAATGAGATAATCTTGCTTGAAGATACAGAATCTGAATTTACAACAGGAATTAATGCAAATTTATCATACATTAGTGAACATTTAAGACCAATGAAACTTAAATTTGAAGCTAGTGGAAAGTTTAACACATATGAAATTATTAAATCTTCAGAAACTTGTGTTGTAAAACCATATAAAGCATCAAGCACATGGGATCCTAATGCAGAAAATATGTCTTCTTATTCATCTGTTGTTTTAAGTAGATATGCAACAGAAGATACAGAAAAAGATGCTGCAAGATTTTCTAATGTACTTGCTGTTGCTTCTGTTGATTTTATTGGTGAAGAATACAGCAACACAAGTTATCTTGCTAACGATTCTTTGATGTTGTCACTTATTAACACCTGCGCAGGAAGAATTAGTGATACTTATGAAATTGAAAACAAAAAAATCGATTATTCTTCATTCACTCCAACTCAATCACAATCTTACACAATTTTTGCTATTTGTGTTGTGATTATTCCTGTGCTTACAGTTGCAATGGGTATTGTGTTGTTTGTAATTAGAAAGAGAAGATAGTTTTCGCATTGGAGAATTAAAATGAAAAATAATGATAAAAATTCATTTGAAAATTATGAAAAAAGAATAGAAGAAGAGTTTCAAAATTCAACAATTTTTAATAGTGAAAATAATTCTCATGAAGTTTCTCATAAAAAGAATTCAAATAACTATGTAAAACTATTATGTGGATTGTTGTGCGTTTTAATTGTTCTTGGCGGAAGTATTTTTTCAGTAGTCAAATTTTGGCCTGAAGATGTAAAACCAACCCAAGTTGATTCAACTGAAACTCAAAAATCAATTCCATTAACAAAAAGTGCGAATATTAGTCTTGAAAAGATGGAAAATGCAGATAAAAATGCAATTTCAAATATTTCAAAGTTTGTTATCAAAAATGAAACTGATGAGTTTATTTGTGTGCCGTTTAAACAAGATGGTAAAGTTTATTTTAAATTGCAAGGTGTTAATGAAAATGTGCCTTTTAACTATGAGTTTATAACTGCTTTTTATGATTCTTTGTTTTCTGTTAATGCGATTTCTAAGATTGATTCAAAATACACTTTGAAAGATTGTGGACTTGTAAATCCTAAAATCCTTGTCGAGGTTACAATGGCAGATGGTAGCACTTTTGATATTAAAGTCGGCGAAAAGTTGGCAACCAATGATGGTTATTATTATGTTTCAACATCTTTAAAAGAGGGTATTTATATAGCAGATGGCTCGGTTTACGATGCGTTTTCAGCAACTTTTAACAGTCTTGTTGACACAACTATTGTAGAGCAAATTGTTGAATCTGATGATAATAAAGAATATTTTTCTAATGGCGCACTTTCATTTTTTGATTCTATTAGTCTTAAGGGTAATAATTTTGATAATGTTGAAATTGACTATAAAGAATCAAAAGATGAGGTTTTGGTTTATTTTATTGACGAACCGTTAAAAGCTTACGCAGATGATGAAAGAATTACAACGCTTTTATCACCATTTGCAAATGGTTTTTCAGCAACAGATATTTATAAGGTTGAACCAAATGCATCTGATTTAAGAAAATATGGTCTTGATAATCCTTATTTAGAAATTCAATATGAAATCAACAATAAAATATATAATCTTAAATTTTCTGAACTTGGATTTGTTGACAATAATTATTGTGCATGTATTGTTGATGATGTTCCTGTTATTTATATGGTTTTAGGTGAAACAATCCCATATATTAATTGGAAACTTGATGATTTGCGCTATAATCTTTTATATTTAATAGGAATCGAAAATTTCGAAAATTACTCGGTTTCATATAACGGAAAAACTTATAAATATGAATTGAGTTTTGATGAAATTGAAACTGATGATAGTACTGAAACAGAGTTAACTGTTGTTTTAAATTCATCTCCTATTGATACAAAAGGTTTTAAAACTTGTTATCAAAGACTTACTATGGCTTCAGCTTCAAAATTTGTAGGCGAGAATGTTAATCTTACAAGAGCGCCTGAACTTAAGATTGAAATTGAACTAAAAGATGGCAAAAAAGATATAATTACCTTTACAAAATATAATGAAAATTATCATTTGTATCAGTTGAATGGTATAGGTGATGGTCTCATTCCTTCAAGAACTGTTGAGTCTTTAATTTATAATTATGAGCAGTTAAGACAAGGAAAAGAGGTTATTTCTCCTAATAATCAACAATAATTTTAAGCGAGATTTAAAAAATCTCGCTTTTTTCTTATGTTTTTTTAAATTTTTTTAAATTTTTGATGGTAAACTAATTTAAAGTGTGGTATAATACACTAAATATATCTAAAAAAAGGATTTTTTGAATGAGTATTGTAAAATTAGCTAATGGTGTTGAAGGAAAGTATTTAAAAACAAATAAATTCAAAACCTCAAGAATTAGTATAAATATGTTTGTTAAAGCTGATGAAAAAGCAATATCGGCTTATTCTCTTTTGCAAATGATGCTTTTGAATTCTACTGTTGACTATCCTAATTATACTTTGTTGAATAAAGCGTTAAATGAACTTTATGGCGCTTCTTTTAATGGAGATATAATCAAGTTTGGTGATATGAGATTAATTAAGTTTTCAATCGGATTTTTAGATGATAAATTTGCATTTGATGATGATAAAGTTTCAGAAAAAGCAACAGATTTGCTTCTTAATGCAAATTTTAATCCACCTCTTTATGATGGCAAATTCAAGCAAGATGATTTTGAAAACAATAAACGTTTGTTAATTGAACAGATTGAAAGCGAAATTAATGAGAAGAGAAGATATGCGATCTATAATACAGAAAAGGCAATGTATAAAGATGAATTAGCAGGTATTTCAAGATATGGTACCGTTGAAACTGTAAAATCTTTATCTAATGAAGATGTTGTTGCGTATGCTTTTAAACTTTTGAAAGAATCTTTTATAAGAGTAAATATAGTTTCTGTGTCTTCACCTGAAAAGGTGTTTCAAAAGATTTCAGATAAATTTTCAAATATTGAAAGAAACGTTGAAAAAGTTAATATGTCGATTTTTCATAAAGCATCTGATGAAATCAATTTCGTTGAAGAACAATTAGATGTAACTCAAGGCAAATTGTGTATGGGCTTTACAGTTGATACTGATAAAAGCCGTGATGATGTTGCTAAATCTTCAATTTTTGTTGATATGTTTGGCGGAGGCCCATATTCAAAACTATTTACAAATGTTCGTGAAAAGCAAAGTTTATGTTATTATTGCGCTGCTAGATTTGATAGTAGAAAATCAACTTTTATTGTTGATAGTGGTGTGTTGCAAGAAAACAAAGATAAAGCTTACAATGGAATTTTAGAACAATTAGAAGAAATGAAAAAAGGCAATTTCACCGATGATGAATTAGCAGCTTCTAAAATGGCTATATGTGATGCTTTAAACTCTGTTTCTGATTTGTCTTCTTCACTTGAAAGTTGGTACTCGATGTTAGTTTTTGATGAAGATGAAACTTTAGAAACTTATATAAAAAGAATTGAAAATGTAACAAGAGAAGATATTATCAAAAAAGCAAACTCGGTTAAACTTGATACTGTTTACTTTTTAGGTGGAAAAAAAGGAGATGTGCTTAATGGTTAATAAGTTTTATAATGAGAAAATCAATGAAACTATAAAGGTTTATGAGCACAAATCAGG
>JAZRPX010000126.1:0-4135 GCA_045649445.1 Acutalibacteraceae bacterium
CCAAATAGAGCCACTTACAACAACGATTATGCCCAACGCAATACCAACGATAAAAGCAAACGGAATTTGAACAAAATTAGCGTGAAAAACAGCAAATATAAAAGAAGAAGCTAAAATTGCCGGCCAATCTCCAAATTTCCTCAAAGCGCCTAATATCATACCTCTAAATGCAAACTCTTCCACCAATGCAGGAACAACCGCAGAACAAATTAAAATAAAAACGAATTCAAATACATCATCAGAAGTATTGCTACCGATTTCAGGAAGCACTGCTTTAAATCCAAAAAAAGATTCTAAAATAAAATTAAATATTGCAGTGAAAACGTTTGCAATAATCGAAAACCCAAATGCAAAAACTATACAGGATTTAAAGCAAAATTTTCTTGGCGAATTAAACGAGCCAATTATTGAAATCGGTTTTTTGCATAAAAATCTAAGCAAGCAAAACGGCAAAGTGCAACTTATTATTAACAATAATGAATTTAATGAATATGCAAACCAAGGGTCTAAAAGCATAGCATTAATATCACTAGCGGTATATCCTTTTAAAGTTAAAACAATAACTATTACAGTAGAAATAAGTTGTTGAATTAAATGAAATAGTAACAAAACAGCACCAATAACTAAACTATATTTATTTAACTGCTTTTTTTCATAAATTTTATTTTGTTACATATTAATTTTCCTCAAAAAAATTAAGATTTTTATATAAATCTAATCTACTAATACTGTTTTTAGTTAGTTTTAAAGGATTGATTTTAGGCCTTTTTCCTAAAACTGCCCGGCAAATATATCTAATCGCAATATAAAACGGAGCAATCGGCAATAATATATTATGTTTAGAGCAAGGCCGCCAAGAAGATTTGCAAAACAATACTAATCTTTTAAAAAATCCTTCATTCGTGCTTGTTAACAACGAACTAGCATAATATTTTTCTTCAGATAATTTACCGAAATTTCCACTTTCAATAATGTCTATTAAAAACAATCTACATAGTTCTTCATCAACATCATCTAAAAAATCATAATATGGCGCGCTAAAATATTCGTTAGATAATTTAGCAATAATTTGAGCCGTTTTGTAAATTCCGCCTTTTTTAAACGTATTTAGAATTTTATCAATATTATTCTTAAAATCATCACTTGAATAAAAAGAAGCAAAATCAAGAATTTGACGTAAACCAATGCCACCTTTTTGAATATGATTTATTATATGCAAAACTAAAATCAAAGCATTAGTCAAATAATTTGGCGCTGAAAAACTATATCCATCAACAGTAACGCGTGATGTATCATCAAGAGATTTTTTTATAGTGGTTTCTAGATATTTACCACATTCATTTTCAGGCATATCCCAAAATTCTTTGTGCATTTCTATTTCAACGCCATTGTATTCATAATTAAAATGTTTTTCGCTTTTTGTTGAAACTAGTTTGAAACCATTTTCTTTTAAAAGAAAATGAACTTTTTTAAAATCAGAATAATCAACATAAAAATCAATATCACCAAGTTCTCGAAGCTGATGATTTTCATAATAACTTGAAATAGCAAGACCTTTAAAAACAAAGTATTTAATATTATTATCTTCTAGCAAAGAAGTAAGCTTTTTTTGTGTTAACACAACATTTTCATTAATAGCCATTTTTCTGCTTGCAAAGTAAACCCAATTATTATAAACAGATTCAGGCATATTATCAATATTGCCTTTTAACGAATCAAGACAAATCATATTAACCGAATGTTTATCTGCTAAATTAAAAAGTTCGGCATAGTTAATATCATCCAATTCAGAATAATTTTCATTTTTATTTATAGCTTTTTTTAAAAGATTTAATAAAAGAATTTTTTCAGAACTTAAATTCAAACTAATCGCCTCCCTTAATAAATAATAATAACATATTTCACTTAATAATACAACCTATTTATTCTTTTTTAAATGAAAAAAGACAGAATAATCTGTCTTTTTTATCAAGCTATTTTATCAAATTCAATGATATTAGTTTTATTTGTAATTTTTTTGCATTTTAAACATTTATAATCTGTCAAAAATTCTTTTATTTTATAGTTAGAAAGTTCAGCAGAAATATAGCCAAAAGTCATTATAACAAGAGAAATCAATGCATTTCTCACAAAATACTCTGTTTGAAAAACAGTAAAAATCACAAACAATGAAGCTCCTGTTATAAAAAACAAATAAAACAAAATCTTTAAGTATCTTAAACAAATAATTTTTTCTTTTAATTCCTTCATAAGAACATCTCCTTTTTTTGTTTCTAAAAAAATTATAGCAAGAGATGTGTCCTATAAAAAGGACAAAGCAACTATTTTTCAAAAATAGTTGCTTTGATAAAATCAAATATTATTCGTCTTCTTCAGTAACGTCTAATCTTAATTCTGCGCCACAATTTGAGCATTCAATTGTACCATCAAGCATATCAATGCTAACAATCATTGATTCATCACATTCAGGACAATTAATTTCATAAAGATCTTCATCATCTTCTTCATCATTTTCAAAAAGATAATCTTCAACTTCAGCTAAATCTTCATCAACTGCATCAACTTGATCACAAACATCAACTACATCTAATTCTAACTCAGACATAGCTTCAGCCATTTCATCGAGTGTATCAATGATTGCATTTAAAAGTTTTACAGTTTTATCATTAGCATCAAGCTCAAGACCTGAAGCCAAACCTTTAAGATAAGCTACTTTCTCTGTAACTGTCATAATTATGCTCTCTCCATATATTCGCTTGTACGAGTATCGATTCTAATTCTGTCACCTTCATTGATGAAAAGTGGAACTCTAATTTCAGCACCTGTTTCAAGAGTTGCAGGTTTAGTTGCATTAGTAGCAGTATCACCTTTGATACCTGGCTCTGTTGCAGTAATTTCAAGTTCAACAAAAGTAGGTGGTTCAACACCAAAAACTTTTCCTTTATAAGAAAGAACTTTACAAAGCATCTCTTCTTTAACGAATTTAAAGTTATCACTTAATTCTGATGATGAAACTGGAATTGTATCATATGTTTCCATATCCATAAAATAATACAAACCGCCATCTTCATATGAATATTGCATTTCTTTTCTCTCAACAAAAGCTGTTGGGAATTTTTCAGTTGGGTTGAAAGTTTTTTCAACTACTGAACCTGCAATTACATCTCTTATTTTTGTTCTAACAAAAGCAGCGCCTTTACCTGGTTTTACATGTTGGAATTCGATAATTTGATATACCTTTCCATCCATTTCAAAAGTTACGCCGTTTCTGAAATCGCCAGCTGTTACCATAAATTTTTAACCTCCAAATATTATTATCTATATTTTATACCATAATACAATAATTTTCAAGTCTTTTTTACTATTCTTTGCAAGAATTATAAACTTTTTTCATAAACAAAGCATCTTCTGCCTGTGTTCCCGCAGATTCACATATAAAACGTGGTGATAAATTCTTTTTAGCTACAAGTTCTGCTAATGGTTCAAAATTAGGACCAAAAACAGCATCATCAAAAGTAAGATGTTTCTTCTCACCACCGTTTTCAGTATACTCAATCTTTGAAAAATGAGAATGAAAACAATTTAATTTTTCAAAACCAAGTTTGTTTTCGATTAAATTTAACGCAGACTCAAAACTTTCTTTAGAATTCATCTCACCAAACGTTCTTGCATTAAGATGACCGAAATCAATACAAGGAATGAAACTCTCATCAACTAAACAAAGTTCTAAAACTTCTTCTAAAGTTCCTAATTGATTGATTTTACCCATTGTTTCTGGGCAAATATGAATATGTGATAAACCATTTTCGTCAAGCGTAGATTTTGCAGTTTTCAGTGTTTCTTTTGCAAGTTCTAACGCTTCTTCTCTTGAAATTTTAGAGCAAGAGCCAGAATGAACAATGATTCTATCGGCACCAAGCATATCAGCAGCAGTAGCACTTTGAAGAATATAATCAACAGACTTCATTCTTTTATCTTTTTCAATTGATGAAAGAGAAATAAAATAAGGTGCGTGTAACGAAGTTATAACACCAAATTCTTTAGCATTATTTCTGTAAGCAACAGCGTTTTCTTCGGAAACCTTTACACCTCTGCCGCATTGATACTCATAAATATCAAGTCCAAATTTAGATAA
>JAZRPX010000127.1:0-3765 GCA_045649445.1 Acutalibacteraceae bacterium
CCCTGTTAACGAAGCCGAAGAAGACCAATGGAAAATGTGGATTGACCATGTTAGAGTTTATCAACTTAATGATGATAAATTGTATGATAATTACAAAGCATTTAGCACATTAGACCTTAAAAATAACGGTTCAGAATATGCTTATGGCAAAACTGTTTCTACCTTAAAAGGTGAATCATCGCTTGATTTCACAATTCAAGATGAATTAACTCCTGGCAAATATGATATCTATACTGAAATTAACAACAAAGATATATATGCTTATATCAATGGTGTGAAAACCAACGAAATCAAAGCAACAGACCATGGTAAAGCAGTTGGTAATCAAGCTTTTGTTGGCTCTGTTGATTTGCAAGACAATAGCAATTTTGATGTTACATTCAAGGCCAAAGATGGTTCTGGGGTAACTGTTGAAAAGTTGATTTTTGTTAAAACTGATGAAAATGAAACAACTCCTGTTGTTGTAAATAAAGAAACTGGTGTTAATGTTTCTGATTATATCGAAGTAAGCACAGAAGATGAACTTAAAAGCGCTATTAGTCATATAACAGAAAAAGGCACTATCAAACTTCTTAACGATATCACACTAACAAAAAGAATTTATACGTTTAATGAACCAACCATTGATTTGAACGGCAAAACTTTAACTGTAAACGGCGGTTATCTTGCTATTAGTGATGAAAGCAAGCCAAATGTAATTAAAAATGGTAATGTTATAATCTCTGGCAAGTCAAACAATTTTATACACACAAGAGAAAACAACTATAACGCAAAAGTGAAATGCGAAGATTTGAATATTACCATAAACTCAACTGCATCTTCGGGTTATGTGTTTAATCATAATTTCGGCAGCATTGGTATCGAAGCAAATAATTGCGAATTTACATTTGGTGAAAGTTCAAGCGCTTATATAATCTCAAGAACTGGCGGAATTTATAATAATTGCACATTTAATTTAAAGGGCAGAAAAGCATTTTTGATGAGCAATGGCTCAAACACTTCAATTAAAAAATTGTATTTTAATAATTGTGTTGTAAACGATGCTTTATATTTATTCCATTCAGATAACGCTTTAACACAGTATGTTGAGATAAAATTAGCTAACACAACATTAAACAATTTAAGCGCTCTTACTAACTACACAGAAAATTCTCAATTTGTTTTTGTTACTAATAATAATGTTTTAAAACAAAATGGTGAAACTGTTGGCGTTGCTTACGATATGACTGGTAACTTTACAATGGAATGCAACCATTCTTATGTTAACGCAGATTGTACCAATCCAAAGCATTGTGAATATTGCAAAAAGGCAGATGGCGTGGCTCTCGGTCATAATGTTATTACAGATACAACACCTGCAGATTGTTTAAATAAAGGTAGCATTAAAACATATTGCATTAATTGTTCAACTGTTTTTAGTGAAAAAGTAATTCCTGTAACAGAGCATAATTATCAATTGGTTGAAACATTTGAGCCAACTTGTAAAATGTCAGGTTATCATTTATGGGCTTGTTCCCACTGTGGTATGAAACAACAACGCTCATACAACGGCGATGGCAAGGCTGCAAAACTCGCTCATAATCCTGATACTTCAAGAACAACAGTAAAAGAGCCAACTTGTACTTTGGGTGGTTATACTCAAAACTATTGTCTTGATTGTGGCACTGCATATAAAACAAATTTAAAACACTCAAGCGACCACGATTGCACAGAAACAATAGATTATGATGCGGGCGCTATTATTTATGATTGCAAAAACTGTGATTATACATCAATTCTCGAAGGCGTATTGCTTGAACATGAATATACTGCAAATGAACTTGCAAATTGCTCAAAACTAATTAGCAGAGCATATAAAGACGCTAATGATGTTGTTTTGGCAATGAGTGGTTCTGGCGTTGAATATGGCATTTTTGCAGAAGGTGATGTTAAAGTTAAACTTAACAACACCGCACATAAAAACTCTTCACACTATCTTGGTGTGATTATAGACGGTGATTATCAAAACCGCAAACTTATAGAGATTTCTGCGGGAGAAAATGAAATCACTGTCGCAACCGACCTTCAAGCCGGCGAGCATACTATTATGCTTTGGCATCCTAACGAGTATAGTTATTCTACATATCGCATAAAATCTCTTACATTTACAGGCAAAAAATCAAAAGCACCTGCAAAGAAAAAATATACTATTGATTTTTACGGAGACTCTATAACAGTAGGTCAAGGAAACGTGCCACTCGGAGAAGATGGTACTTATAAACCTTACACAACCGATGCGCTTGATTCTTATGCAGGTGTAGTTGGCAGAGCGTTAGACGCCGATATAAATATTTGCGCTGCATCGGGATATGGTATTGCGTATGGTTTTAACGAAAATACCAACCCTGCAGGTGGAATTATTTCAAAAATTTACGATTACGCTTCACCAAAGGATAACCTTTTGTGGGATTATGATGCGTATACTCCTGATTTAGCAGTTGTATCACTCGGACAAAACGATTTGTCACACAAATCAAACGTTGGTGATGTTGATTATCAGCAAGAGTTAAGAGTGAAAATCAAAGATTTGATTGAAAAAATCCGTGTAAATGATAAGTCTGTACCGATTGTATTTATCGGTGGACTTATGAACACAGATGGTTCTTTCTCAAATGAATTTATAAACATAAGAAAATCTGTATCAGAAGTTGTAAACGAAAATAAATATAATGACATTTATTTTAAAATTATAAAAGGCGATAGCGCAGGTGGAAACTACCACCCTTCTGCAAAAGCTCATAAATCAGTTGGCGAAACACTTGCAAATTATATTGAAACTTTAGATTTGCTTAATAATGAAACTAAAGTTATATCACCGATTATTGATGATTTTAATAATGTTTCAAGTGTGCCAAGTCGTTATTCAGGAACTGCCGAAATCGTAGATAGTCCTGTTGCAGATGATAACCACGGCAAAGTATTAAAAATTGATGCTAAAAATCAGTATAGCGGTATTGCTTTTAAAACAACCAATATGCCAGAAAATACTATCGGTATTAAATTTGATATTTATGTTACAAAAAATGCGACCTTTGGTGTAATGGGCAAAAACGCAAGCAACAAAGATTTATACGGAAGTGCAAGTTCATTGTCGAGCATTTGCGCTAACAATTGGATAACCGTTACAGATGTTATTGATACACGCTTATGCTCTGCTGAAGATATTGCTTCTTTTAGAATTTCTACAAACTGGTCAACGGCTGATACTATTTATATAGATAATGTTTCTTATCTTGTTTTAGGTTCTTCTATTTGTTCGCATATTGCTCATGAGGGACATGACAAGGTTGTGCCACCTACTTGCGCAAAAGATGGCTACACCGAGCATTTGTGCTCATTGTGCGGAGAAAGATATACTGATAGCAAGGTTTTAGCAACAGGTAATCATATCGCAGATGAATCAAAAGACAAGGTCGTAGAACCAACTTGTAAAGAAAAAGGATATACAGAGCGTTATTGTACTGTTTGTAAAAATACATATAAAACAAACGAAACTGCTATAAACCCTGATGCGCATAACCCTCAAGTTTCAAAAGCAGTTGAATCAACTTGCAAAGAAAATGGTTTAACAGAGGGTAGTTATTGCTCTTGGTGTAATAAAATATTAGTAGCGCAAGAAGAAACACCTAAAAAACCACATACAGAGTTTGTTTCAAGAAAAGGTTATGAAGCAACTTGCAAAAACGCAGGTTTTACAGATGAAATTTCTTGCTCTGTTTGTAAAAC
>JAZRPX010000128.1:0-2404 GCA_045649445.1 Acutalibacteraceae bacterium
ATTCATCAAATTGGTGTGCCTGCGCATATTAAAGGATATCATTACTTACGCGAAGCGATTCTTTTATCTATTAATAATCCTGATATAATTAATTCAATTACAAAAGAGTTATACCCTACTGTTGCTAAAAAGTTTAAAACAACGCCATCAAGAGTTGAACGCGCGATTAGACACGGAATTGAAGTTGCTTGGGACAGAGGCAATGTTGATGTTTTAAACTCATATTTTGGCTATACAATACATATTGGTAGAGGCAAACCAACTAACTCTGAATTTATTGCTATGATTGCTGACAAGCTTAGACTTAAAATGAAATTAACTGCATAAAATGCAAAAACTCTCTCCTTTTTTTGGAGAGAGTTTTTTATTTTGCTATACAACAAACTACTACAGATTCAAATGAAAATTCATCTTTTATTATCAAGGTTAAATCATCATCTGAAACAAATGAGTTTGATTTTCCTGATTCACAGCGAAAAATATCATTAATTTCATAAGAAAACTGCGAACCGGTCATATCGGTAACAGTTATTTCATCGCCAATTTCAATTTGATTTGCACATTCAAACTGACCGTTTTTATCAACGCCACTTATAACAAAAGAATTATCATAAACCGAGCCACTAATACGACTTGGCATTGATTTTATTTTAAAATAGCCATACTCATTATTTATAGGTAGTTTTAAATTATATTTTGGAATTTCAACGATACCACAAATATCTTTATTTTCTACTTCTAAAACAGGCATTTCTTCAGAAGAAAACACATATGAAAAGCCCTCATTTTCGTTAGGCAAAATCATTTCTAAATTAGAAATGATTTTTTCACATTCAAGTTGAGATTTATTTGAAATAATTGTAGAAGTTATTAAAAAAGCAAAACTTAAAACAATTAAAAAAGTGCCGATAAAAACAAAAATTTTACTTATCTTGCTCATTTCTCTTACCTCTTAAGAATACTATACCAATAATTACAAGTATAAGCCCTGAAACACACATAGTTATCATATAAAATTCAAATGGAAAAGTGTCCCCCGTTGAAGGGCCATCTTGATAATTTAATTCACCATTTCCACCAAGCTCATTTTCTCTATATGTGTTTGTTACATAAAACGAATTGTTAATATTTATTACTTTAACGCGATAACCTAGCGAAACATTACGCTCAACAACAGACCATTTACTGCCATCATCTTTGGCTTTAAACGAATAAAACCAATTGTTTTCTTTAGATAATTTAATATTTTTTTGAACAACACCATCTTTTAAAATTTCTATTTTTACAGAAGATGGTCGTTTATCTTTGTTTCCAGAATCTTTCCAAAGTTTTGTTACCTTATACTCTTTCTTTTCATTAGTTGTTTCTACTTTTTCTGACTTTGGATTAACAACTGCATCTTTAATAAGTTCATCATATTTAGTATAAGGAAGGTTTATTAAAAAACTATCAAAAACATATTCAGCGTTATTTCTTTCTGCTTGAACACTGCAAACTAAATATAAACCTCTTTCAAGATTAGAAAATTTAACAACACCTTTTTTTGATGTTTTTGCTTTTTTATATGGCTTTATTTTATCTGCTTTAACATATGATTCTAAAGTTGAAGCAGTTTGCTTCCAATCATCTTGTGAAACGATATTATCTATTGAGATAGGATAAGATGAAAATGGTTTTACCTTTTCAAAATCATCGTTTGAAAAAGTTGCAACACGATGAATTTCTACATTTATCCCTTCGAATCCAACACCTGATTTAGAATAATTTATTAAAAGAGAGCAATCATTTAAAACTTCTTGTTTTGCTGAAGTTTCAAAGGTTTTAAATGCTGAAAAAACAAATAAAACCATACAAAGCATACATAAAACACGCTTTATCATAACTATTCCTCCTCTTCTCCTAAATTTTCTTTCTTAACCGGCGCAAACATTATATAAATTAACAAAAATATAATTATTGGCAACGCAACTATCGGCATAACGATTAAAACATCAATTCGATACGCTTCGTTAGAAATAAATAAATTTCTATTTTGACTTGTATCAACCTGATGGCCTCGCACTAATAATCTTTGCGTATTAATACCATAAGGTGTACAAGTTAATAAAGTACAATAATCTTTACCTTTTTCAATTTGAATTAAATTAGTATCGTCTGGCTCAACAATACGAATTTGATCAACCTCATACACAAGCGTTTTATCAAGAATGGTAAAAGTGAAAGTGTCACCTATTTCCATTCTATCAAGATATGTAAAAAGGGTTGCACTTGGCAAACCACGGTGAGCAGAAACAACGCTATGAGTGTTTATACCACCGATTGGCAAACTACTGCCCTGAAAATGACCGACAGCGATACCCAAAACCGAATCAGAAGTTCCATGATAAACAGGCAATTCCTGACT
>JAZRPX010000129.1:0-13938 GCA_045649445.1 Acutalibacteraceae bacterium
GTTGTATTTACAGATGGTGCACTTCCACCATTTGGTTCAAATGTGACTATATATTCGTTTGGTTCCCATATTGCATATATTTTTATCGTTACAAGCATTGCTTCAGGGTTAACTTTCATCACCTTTTGAATTACATATTCAACAGATGAAGTATCAAAAAAGTTTTTCTCAACATCATAGTTAGTTGGTGTTGATACAATTATATATTCAGCGTTATTGTATGCTTTTTCATCATCAATTGTTGCAGTTAAATTCAACTCTTTTGTTGCTAAATATTCTTCAATTTCTTTATCAACAATTGGTGAGATTTTATTGTTAATCATATCAACTTTTTCAGGAATGATATCAACAGCCCAAACCTCATGATTCTGCGCTAAAAGTATAGCGTTTGATAATCCTACATAACCTGTTCCTGCTACTGCAATTTTCATTTGTTTTTCTCCTTTTGTTTTCTATAAAACTTAATATATTTATACGTAAAATAAACTAATATTCCAACTATTCCACCAAATAAATCAAGCCAGATATCTGATACTAATGACTGCCTTTTGGATATTAGTTGAATTGTTTCATCTATAAATGCAATTGACAAAACAATATACACAGAATTTATTAGTCTGTTTAAACTTCTCTTTTTAAACAAATAATATTTTGAAACTAAAATTCCAAAAATCATATATTCAAGAAAATGGGCAAATTTTCTAATTTTATGTATTAAGAAAACATCAAGCCACTTAATCTTTCCATATGGAATGAATAACTGCACAATCTTTTTTGGTAATGCCGATAGCCATTGTGATACAGATCCGCCAAGCATCGAATTTACAAGAATAAAGCCTAAAACTAATCCAACAGAAATATACATTTTCTGCTTTGGTGTTAGATTTTTTATGAATTTCTTGATTTTTTCAAACCATTCTTTAATCTTAAATTTCATAATATTCTTTATACCACTGCGCGAATTTTCTAAGTCCCTCGCGAAGAGATGTGGATGGTTTAAAGCCAAAATCTGCTTCAAGTGCTGATGTATCAGCAAAGGTTATTGGCACGTCACCTGGTTGCATTGGCACTAACTCTTTGTGTGCTTCAAAATCATAATCTTCTGGTAAAACACCTGCGCGGATAAGTTCTTGTTGCAAGATATCAACAAAATCAAGAAGATTTTCAGGATTATTATTACCTATATTATAAACCTTATATGGCGGAATTGGAAGTCCGTCTTCCCCATTTTTCTTTTCAGGCGCTTTAAACATAACACGTTTCACACCTTCAACAATATCATCAACATAAGTAAAATCACGTTTGCAATTACCAAAGTTGAAAATCTTGATAGTTTCACCTTTTAAAAGTTTATTTGTAAAGCCGAAATAAGCCATATCAGGACGACCTGCAGGACCATAAACTGTAAAGAAACGAAGACCTGTTGACGGAATGTTGTAAAGTTTTGAATAAGCGTGAGCCATAAGCTCATTACTCTTTTTAGTTGCCGCATAAAGTGATACAGGATTATCAACTTTATCATCAGTTGAATATGGAACTTTTTTATTAGAACCATAAACACTTGAAGATGAAGCGTAAACTAAATGTTCAACAGGGTTATTTCTACACGCTTCTAAAATGTTGTAAAAACCAATTAAATTTGACTCAATATAAACATCAGGATTTTCGATAGAATATCTAACACCCGCTTGAGCAGCAAGGTTTACAACTATGTCAGGTTTATGCTCAGCAAAAATGCTATCAATAAGCGCTTTATCTGCGATACTGCCTCTTACAAACTCCCATTTATCTTCTGTTTTACAAACTGCTTCTTCAATTTTTTGCAAACGATGTTCTTTTAAAGAAACATCATAATAATCATTCATATTATCAATACCAATAATATCAAAGATTTCATCAGAACGAAGAAGTTCAAGCACTAAATTAGCACCAATAAAACCTGCCGCACCTGTTACAAAAATTTTTTTCATCAATCTTTACTCTCCTAATATAATATCGCAGATTTTATCTACTTCTTCTACTGTTAAACCTGCATACATAGGCACTGTTAAAACCTTTTTAGAAATATCTAACGCAATTGGAGTTTCGTTTGCATCATAATCATAGCAATCGAAACTATTTGTAATTGGATAGAAATATTTTCTTGCTATTATGTCATTATCTCTCAAGCGAGCATCAATTTCATCGCGAGTAAATTTATACCCATCAAACACTATTGGAAAATAAGCATAATTCGGTTTAACGCCATCTTGTGTTTTCAAGAGTTTTATGCCTTCTACACCAGATAAACGCTCAATATATCTATCGAATGCTACTTTTCTTTTTGCGATTTCTTCTTCTATATGTCTTAAATTACAAAGACCCATTGCAGCGGCAAACTCATTCATTTTAGCATTACCGCCTACTGTTTCAACTACCTCTGCATTTTTAATACCAAAGTTTTTAAGGTTATTAAGTTTTGTTTTCAAAGTTTCGTCTTTATATGTAACCGCGCCACCTTCAATTGTGTTAAAAACTTTTGTAGCATGGAAACTAAACATTGAAGCATCACCTAATGCACCAACACCTTCACCATCTATCTCTACACCGAAAGCATGAGCGGCATCATATATAACTTTCAAGTTATGTTTCTTTGCAATTTTATCAATTGTCTTATAATCGCAAATTGTTCCATAAACATGAACAGGGATAATAGCCGATGTTTTATCAGTTATTAAACCTTCAATTTTTTCTGCATCAATTGTATAGTCATCTGGGTTTATGTCACAAAAAACAGGTGTTAATCCATTTCTTACAATCGAGTGAGTAGTAGATGCAAATGTAAACGGAGTTGTAATAACTTCGCCAGTTAAATTCATTGCATCAATAACCATTTCAAGCGCTAAATGTCCATTTACAAAAAGTGTAGTATTATCAACTTTTAAATAATCACTTAGTTTGCCTTCTAACTCTCTGTGTTTAACACCGTTGTTTGTAAGCCATTTGCTTTCCCAGATGTCTTTAATTTCTTCACAATACTCATTAAATTCTGGCATTGAAGAACGAGTTACATTAATCATCAAAAAATCCTTTCAAAGATAAGTTTACCTTATCTATTTTCTTTTAAATATTCTTTATATGGCATATCAGGTTCAAAAATTGCTCCACCATGCCAAACGCCACGTTTTTCTTTTGGTGGTAAAATACTATAATCTCCATACATTACTTTTAAAAGGCGCCCAAACCCAATTGGAATTGGAAATGAAAAACCTTCAAATTCACACATTATTTTATCACTAAAGTCTTCTCTTTCAAAAACATTATTTTCAAGTGGATAAAGCGTTAATGGTGCTACTGTTACTTTATTAGTTTTTATATTTTCAAACTGCGATGAGATTTTTTCAACTTCTTCAAAGATTTCTTTAGATGTTTTCCCAGAGTATTTTTTTACTCTTTCCTTGTTTTTTTCATCAAGATTAGGGTGTTTTAAACGCATATATGTTGAAGCATCTATATTCAAAGCGTTTATCTTTTCATAACGCTCTTTTGCACCCTCATCTACAAAATTATCAAGCGGCAAAATATCAATATGAATGCCAAAATTCATTTCTTGATATTTAAACAACTCATTCACACAAGTTGTGTTTGAGTTTTTTAATTTTGCTATTGAAAAGCCCGATTCACTGTCAGTAATAGGTGTTTGCAAAAAGTATGGCTCTTTAATAGAATTAGCTAAAGATAAAAACTTATCATAATCTTCTCTTGGCATAACAACATCAATATCATCATCCCAAGGAATAAAACCCTTATGTCGCACAGCGCCGAGCAGTGTGCCATGCATTAAAAAATATGTTAAATTATGTTCTTTACAAAGTGTATCAAACAAAAGCAAAAGATCAAGTTCAACTGCCCAGATTTTTTTACGCTTTTCATCAACAAAAAAATCTTCTCTTATTTCACTTTTTAAGAAGTCTTTGCTAATTACACCTTTAGAAATAATTCTATTTATCTCTTTCATTTTAATCCTTTAAATCTTTTTTCATATAAATACTGTTTCTATCAGTATCGCTTTCATAAACAAAGCCCATTTTTTCATACATAGTTCTTGCTCTTGTGTTATCACAATCAACTTCTAAACGCGCTTTTTCCATTCCATCTTTTTTCATTTGATTAAAACCAAATTGAAATAAAGATTTTATAAGACCTTGGCGTCTTGATTCTGGCTTTGTTGCAAGAAGTGTGAAATAGCCACATTTTGTTTCAAAATCGTTTGAATAAAACACTATCATAGAGGCATTTTCATTCTGCTTTTTAACAACAACTACCCAAGCAAATTTTGATAATTTTTCAGCAAACGCTGACACATCTTCTATCTTTTTCAACAAATGCGGAAGATATGGCAAAAACTCATTTACAAGACTTTCTATTTCTTCACTTTTTGTAATTCTTACAAATTCCATTACTTAACTATTACCTTATAATAATCTTTAATATTCTCAACAATTTTAAGCATTTCATCTGTTGTGTTAGCTTTAAAAATAATTGTGCCTAATGAATGAGTTGTGTTTTTATAAGCATAAACTTTATCACCTTTTTTATGAGTGCAATAAACATCAAGCAAATTATTCTTTTTAAATTCTTCATCGAACCAAAGTTCTTGAAACTCGCCATCAACTTCACTTAAAATCATATAATTGCTATAACAACCTTTAGTTTCAGCCATTTTAAGATCTGAACAATCTTCACCGAGCGCTGCACGAAGAGTATAATCTATCATATCAACACCGGTTGCATATTTTATAAGTTGCGGAATATAACTTCCACCGTTTCTAGGGCCTAATTCTAATATGTAAACATCATCGTTTTCATCTATAATAACTTCAATGTTATAAGCGCAAGTTTTCATATTAAGCGCAGTAATAAGGTCTTGAAGTTCATCATCAACTTTCTTTTCCTGCTCTTTAGTTAAAAGAGATGGCCAAAATTCGCCGAGCGCTACATAATCACGAGTGCCATTTGGACTTTTGTTATATAACTCATTACCATAACTTGTGAAAACTAATTTACCATCAACTGAAAAACCATCACCTGAAACTTGATAACCCTTTTTAACAATAAATCCTTCAATGATAAATCGTCCGTTTCTTGAATACATAAGTGCTTCTTCAACTGCATCTTTAAGCTCTGACTTTTCAAAGATTTTAACAACGCCTTTGCTACCTGATGAGTCAACTGGTTTTACCATAACAGGAAATTGAAATTTGTCTATTTCTTCATATGCTTTTTCAAAAGTGCTATAACCTTTAGCTCTTGGGGTATTAAACCCGTTCTTATAAAGAAAATCTCTAAACAAATCTTTTTGAGTTAATATTTTAACCGATTCAAAAGGATTTCCAGGCAAATTAAGTTTTTCTGCAACATAAGCCGCAGTTGGAGCGGCGGGGTCAGAAGCATAAGCAACAATACCATCTATTTCACATTTTTTCGCAAGTTCTAACACACCATCTAAATCGGTGGTGCTTACATTATAATATTCATCTGCGAACTTATGCCCTGGATTTTCTTCTAAATAATCACAGGTTATAACATAATAACCCATATCTTTAGCTTGTTTTATCGCAGGGATTTGTTGCATTGTTCCGCCTAAAAATAAAAGTTTTCTCATAAAATTCCTTAAACTCTAATATTTTCCATAAAAGCAGATATTCTTTCTACTGCTTGTTTTAATTTTTCTTTTTCTAATGTAAAAGCGATTCTGATAAATTTATCATAATTTTCGCCGTAAGTTATACCTGGAGCTACTGCTATATGTTGTTCTTTAAGCAACTTTTCAGCAAACTCGAGCGAAGAAAGACCTGATTTTTCAATGTTTACAAAAAGATAAAATGTTGAATCTGGTTTTTTGCAAGATAACCCTTCGATTGAATTTATAGCTTCTGCTATGTAATTTCTTCTATCTTCAAATATTTTCAACATTGATTTATCTTCTACACAATTTTCATAAGCGGTTATAGCCGCATATTGAGATGGCAAAGGAGTGCAAGCGGCAACATTTTCTTGCATTTTTGTCATACAATCAATCACTTCTGCCGGTGCTACTGCATATCCAATTCTATACCCTGTCATTGAAAAGCGCTTTGAAAGACTATCAATCAAAACTGTACGCTCACGCATACCATCTCTTGTGAAAATACTGCTATGTTTTTTATCATCATAAATAAGATAACTATAAACTTCATCTGAAATTACTGCTAAATCATTTTTTATAGCAATTCCAGCAATATCATCTAATATTTCATCATCTAACATAGCGCCTGTTGGGTTGCAAGGTGTGTTTAAAATGATAGCCACTGTTTTATTAGTTATAGCGTTTTCAATTTGCTCTTTTGTTGGAATAAATCCGTTTTCTTCTAAAGTATTTACAACAACAGGCACACCACCTGCCATTTTAATCATTTGAATATAATTAACATAGTAAGGGGCTAAAATAATCACTTCATCGCCTTTGTCAACTAAAGCAGTAATCGAAAGATACAAAGCACCCATACCACCGATAGAAACCATTATTTCAGTTTCAGGGTCAACTGTTTGGTTATATTCATTTTTAATGTGTTTCGCCAAAGTTTCACGCAATGGTGCAATACCTGCATTAGCAGAATAATGAGTTTTACCTTGCATTATTGCTTTACAAGCAGTTTGTCTAATTTGTTCATCAGGACTAACATCAGGATCGCCTAATGTTAAATCAATTACATCATCAAACTGCTTTGCTATATTAAAAAACTGTCTTGTAAGCGAAGTTTCAATTCGACTTGCTTTTTTAGAAATTTTCAACACAAAATTCCTTTCTTTTAATTTTCGCCTTTTCTACTTTTCAAAAATTTAAATAAAATCTTTTTAACCATTTCAAAAACATACATAAATGCTTCTAATTTAAATATGTAGGAAATACCAACATAAACAACTGCACCTACGATTACTTGAAGAGCAAGCAATACTATTGTAGGAAGTGAAATAAATTGCATTAAATATACAACTACCGCCATAAATACAGATGCTGCCATACTTGGTAAGATATCTCTTATTTGCTCAAGATATGAATAGTTAAGCAATTTTTTATTAGGGAATGCGTTGATAATACCACTCGCAATATTACCTAATAACATACCAATTGCTATTGCCTGAACATTTATAAAGAAAGTAACTGACAAAATTGATAAGCCAACTACCTTTTTAGCTACTTCAAGTTTTAAGAAAATATCACTTCTACCAACTGCCTTAATCGCATTAAGGTTTGCAGTATGAATAGGATAAAAAGCATAAGTTATACAAAAAATTCTCATATAAAAAGCAACTGCACTTATATCCCACTTTTCTCCCAAAAGCAACTGCAATAGTGGAAACGATACTGCCGCCAAACCCATCATCATAGGCCACAAAATACATGAACTTGTTTTAATCGAACGACGAGTCATTGATTTGACTTTCTCTCGATTATCTTGCTCTTGGCTCATTGCTGGGAACAAAACACCATCGATAGAAGCATTTAAGTTTGAAGCAATGATTTTTGGGATTCTTTGACCTTGGTCATACTGACCTAAATCGGCCTTTTGATATTTTAAACCTATAAGAATTGTTCTGCATTCATTATAAAGTCTATCAATCAATGATGAGCAGAACAATTTCCAACCATAAGAAAACAAGCCCTTAAGTCTTTTAAATGAGAACACCCATTTTGGTTTCCATTTTACAGTAAACCACATAATCATTGTACTAAAAAATGTGTTTAAAAGGCGTTGAGCAACAAGCGCCCAAATGCCAAATCCCATATATGCCATTGCAACACCAACTGCACCTGAAATCAAAACCGCAGGCATTGTTGAATAGAAAAACTTTTTAAATTGCAATTTTTTTGATATATAAGCAATTTGAATATTCTTGAGCCCCGAAACAACAAGTGTTAAACCAAGAACTCGTATATAAGCAGAAAGTCCTTCATATTTGCCTTGCAAATAAGGAGCAACAAAGAATAAGCCAGCATACAAAACAATACAAACAACCAAATTAAAATAAAATACTGTTGAAAAATCTATATCATCAGAATTTTTCTTTTGTATAAGTGCATTGCCCATACCACTATCAATAAACACCTGAAGTATTTCTGTAAAAGCAAGAATAAGTGCAACTGTACCTAATGCATCTTCGCCTAATTCTCGCGCTAAAATGATATTTACAATAAACGAAACCGCTTGAAGTCCAAATCTTTCAGCAAGACGCCAGAAAAATCCGGCAAGTGTTTTTTGTCTTAAATTACTTTCCGCCATTTAATAACCTCGTAATCTTATTTTAAAAATGTTTTTTGATTTTTTAATACTTTTATAAGTTTTATACCGCCGATTTTATAAAGAAAAGATATCAATTTATCTTTTTTTGATAACATAATATTATCAAATTTATAAAACTCTAATGTTTCTGGTGCCTTTTCAATAAACTCAAAATGTTTTTTATATTCTTCTTTATAATCTGTGGATTCTATAATTTCACAGCTATTTTTTTCTAAAAAATCACCATATAAAATGTTTTCTAAATAGTCTACAACTTTGACATTATTATTTTCTTCTCTTTTTAATTTTACAGTTGTATCAAACCCATAAACACCAATTGCTTCATTATCATAAACATCAACTGAAATTGTTGGAATACCCATTATATACGGTGGTTTTACACAACCAGCACCAGCAATTGCGATATTCATAAGTTTTAGCATCTTTTCAGGAATTGGAAATAGTTTTCCTGCAAAAATCAAACTAACATTGCTATAATTTTTCGCAATTTTTCTTATGCTTTTTTGCAAAGCTTTATCAATTCCACCAACAAACAAAATAGCAAATTGTTCATCAAGATGATTTTGAGAAAACTCAAAAACTTTTTTCGCAGATTCAAAAACATAAGGTTTTTTTCCTCTGCCAATTATACCAATTACTATCTTGCCTTCTGTTTTTTCAAAATAGCAATCAGAAATTTCTATATCTTCAACAGGATTACCCAAAGCAGCATTTAAACTATAGTAATTTTTACTGTCTTTAAAAAGTTTTTTCATAACTTCATCAGTGATACATGCTAATTCTTTTCGAATATACTTAAATCTTAAATAATCAAAAACATATTTTTCTATTCCAGCAAAATCTTCACCTAACAAGTAAACAATATGCTTTGCATTTATTCTTCTTGAAAGCAATTCTCCCCATATTGCAAGATAAGGAGTATGGCTTTCTATTATAATTTCATCTTCACTTTTAAAGTCAATCTTCTTACATAACCAGTCTAAAACAGTTTCTACTTTTTTATTTGACAAGCAATAAGGATTTAATGATAATTCTTCACAAATTAAATCTGCATATTTTTTTAAAGTTTCGATTTCAATTTTTCCGTATTTAGTTGAAAACACATAAGTTTCATACCCTACATTTTGGCAAAATTCAGACTTGTTTTTGCAATATATCTGACCGCCACCAATGGAAAAAACGAAACTTGATAATAAAATATACTTTTTACTCATTGCTTCCCTTTCTATAATTTTGATTTCATTTTTTTCAATAATCTAATCAGTTTTACACCACCGATTTTATAAAGAATAGAAAATATTTTATCTTTTTTTGTTGCGCACATATTTGAAAAATCATAGTATTCTTTTTTATCACAAGAATTGTTAATAAAATCAAAATGTTTTTCATAAGCCGCATTAAAATCAATCGGTTCTGGCGCTGTATATTCATTTTCCTTTATGAAATTACCATAAATAATTTCTTCAAGATAATAATCATTCGGTTTATTTGATTCTTTTTCTCTTGTTAAAGTTGCAAAAGTATCATAACCCATCACACCGATTGGTTTATTATCATAAACATCCATTGTAATAGTAGGAATATCTTCGTAGTAAGGTGGAGCTACGCAACCAGCAGATGCAAAAGCAACATACATAAGATGTAGTAATTTTTTAGGTATTGGAAATTGATCTCCAGTAAATATTAAGTTTACATTTTGATAAGATTCTACATAATTTTTAATTTCTTCAGAAATGCCTGGTACAATACTTCCCACAACTAACAAAACAAAGTCATCTTCTCTGTGTTTTAGGGCAAATTCACAAGCAATTTTAACAGACTCGAAAACATAATTTTTATCGCCCCTACCGATAACTCCAATTACTTTTTTATCTTTGCATTCTTTTATGTATTCATTTGATATTTCAATATCTTCAACTGGCACACCAAGTCTTGCGTATAAAAAGAAACACTCTTCTTCTGCTATTTTTTTATATGGTGCAAACATTTTTTTCATAGCCACTTTGTTTATATTTGCAAGTTCTTTACGATTGTATTTAAAATCTAAAAACTCAAACGTGCTGGTTGAAAGGCCATAAAAGGTTTCGCCTAACAAATAAACTATATGTTTTGCACCAATTTTTTTAGCAATCATTTCACCCCAAACTGCTAGTTGTGGGGTATGACTTTCGATTATGATTTCATCTTTTTTTGAATAATCTATTGTTTTTATGATACTGTCAATTACTTTTTCAACAATCCTTTTATTAAAAGTCATAGGATAAAATTCTAATTTTTCAATAACTAATGGTAAAAATCTTTCTAAATTTTTTACAGCAACTCTTCCGTCGTATGTTGAAAAAATGTATGTTTCATACCCTTGATTCTTTAAATAATTAAATTTATTACTACAATAAATTTGGCCACCGCCTAGATTAATTATTACATAGGTTAAAAAAACATATTTTTTACTCATCTTTTTTCCTCTCATATTTATAAATCAATCATGCCACCAAATTTCAAATCCCACTTATTTGGTATGAATTTTCTAAACCCAGAAGCTGGAAAAAATGATATTTCACCAAATAAAAGTTTCCCTTCTATTTCATAAAAATCTACTCTTGTAAATTTAATTCCTTGAGATAAGGTTTCGGAAATTTCTTTCATTTTATCTAAATTCACAGGTTTTTTAGGCAAAACATCAGATGTCTTACAGTTATCTCGTCTTATATCTAAATGATTCCAATCAAAATCAAAAAAATCGATTTTCAAATCATTTATCTCTCTATCAACACATGTATGTAAAACTTCTGCTTTGCCATCAAAACAAAAAACTTTATAATCTATAATGTTTTCACTTAAAAACTCCTCGGCAATTATTTTTGGCTTTACATTTTTATATGGCCATTCTCTGCCGTTGTAGTAATAATTTCTTTTTAAAGATTTGTTAAAATTACTTTTAACTTGTTTTAGATTTAATTTTGTTTTATCACTACAAACAACAACTCCACCGCTATTATGTGTACATTTTAAAACAAACTTATCTGGCAACTTATCAAAATCAATATCATCAAATTTTTCCCAAATACCAAGAGTTTTTACAATATACTCTTCGCCAATTTTATCTGATACATAGTTTTTTGATTGATATTTATCAACCATTATCGTATAAATATCTTTTCTATCATTTAGTTTTAGCCACTGAAGTTTTTCATTAAAAGTTTTTGGATTATCTAAATCTAACTTTTTACCTAAATTGAGTTTATAAAAAAACTTTATATATCTCTCATCAGAAAGAAAATTAAACAAGCCTTTACTTTCTATGTAAAATAAAACCTTTTTTGGATTTTTTAATACACTCAACAATCTTTTCATTAAAACTACCTGCATGCTCTTTACATCTTTTACCAACTTATCTCTTTTGGAAGTCAATAATTCTCTTATCTAGAATTCTTCCTTCTTCTATTATTTTAGCATTATTTAATTCATCACTAACTTCACCTGACAATAACTCATTAAAATATTTCCAAATAAAAGAAGATAAATCAAAAGAAAATGTCTTATAAAATAGCGAAGGGGTATGATCAACTACATAATGAACTATACCATCAACGACGTAAATTGGATCTTCTATAGTAGTTGGTATACTTGTTTCAATACCACCATTTCTATCGCAACTGATATCAATAATCATCGCGCTTGGTTTCATTCTTTTTAAATCATTCTTATAAATTATATGATCGGTTCTTTTAACGTCCCAAAGTATAGCATTTACAACTACATCATAATTTCCTAATTCTTTTCTGAAAAGTTCTTCAGTGTTTTTATCATACTGAACAATTTCAGCACCAAGCATAGTAAGTATCTTCATTGCACCGCGAGCCACGTTGCCACGACCTAAAACTGCTACTTTAGAATTATATGGCATAATTCCATGACTAATAAAAGCATGCATTATTGCTGCCTCACCTGCCAATTCATTATTACGCCAAAAAACATGTCTTCCATCTTTGAACATATCTTCCCAAGCATATGCAGTGATTTTATTCTCAACAATAGCGTCTGTAATATCTCTATTTTGAACTGCATGCACCCAACCAAAAATAGTTGTTCCTGGCAATAAATCTTTTAAATATTCAGCATCTCCTATTTTGGGGTCACATATTATCTTTTGAGAAAGAACTTCTTCTCTATCCGTTACAATACAACCTTCGTTCAAATACTCTTCATCTGAAATACCAAGATTCAAACCATAACCTTTTTCAATTACAATTCTTGAAGGATCAATTAATTTGCAAACATCCGTCGGTACAATAACTCTTCTATTTTCATTTTCTTTTAAACTTACTGGTAATCCTATTCTAGTCATGTTTTTCTCCATTATAATTCTATTTTTTCACCAAAATAATTATCTGCTTCAGGTAAAATGTTAGCATCAAACCCACTGTCCGGAAAAAATGTAATCTCGCCAAAATATATTTTATCTTTGCAATGATACAAATCAATTCTTGAAAACTTTAAATTTTCTGAAAGTTTTGACGATATTTCAAACATTTTTTCAATACATTCAGGTTTAGGCAAAGTAAAATCTTTTGGTGCTTGTATTCCTGTATAATTTAATTTCAACAAATTCCATTCTTTATCAAAAAAATAAAATTTAGTGTTTCCCGTGTGCCTATCCAAACAAAGCATTACACAGTCTGCATATCCATTAAAACAAAAGAATTTATAATCAACCAAACCGCCACTTTCATCTTCAAGATACTCTTCAGCTATGATTCTTGGCTTAACATTTTTATATGGCCATTCTCTGCCGTTGTAAAAATAATTTTTCTTTAAAGACTTGTTTATTATCTTTTTAGCAGTTTTTATATTTAACTCTGCCTTGTTTTTGCATATTACAAGCCCGCCACTATTATGGGTACACTTTAACACAAATTGATTTGGTAAATAATCAAAATTAATCTCATCAAAACTATCCCAAACCCCTAAAGTTTTAATAATATATTCCTCACCGATTTTTTCCGAAACATACTTTTTAGCTTCATATTTATCAACCATTGTTGTATAAATATCTTTTCTATCATAGAGTTTTAACCATTGAAGCTTTTCATTAAAAGTTTTGGGGCTTTTAAGATTAAGCTTTTTACCCATATTTAATTTAAAAAAGAATTTCAAATAACTTTCATCAGAAAGAAAATTAAAAAATCCTTTGCTTTCTAAATAAAATAATATTTTTTTTGGTTCTTTAATTACTTTTAGTATTCTGTTCATCTTTTAAATCCTTAATATGCAATTTAATGTTCATATATATCAACACATATATAATCATAAAAAATTCGCTTTGATAACAAACGCACCAAAATGAAATTAAGCAAACTATTACCAAAACCAAAAACAACAAAGCATCTCTATCAAAGTTTAATTTTTCTTTTACCATAAATCTGATGCTTTGAGACAACATATAAACAAACATAGAATAATATATCGAAAAACCTACTATGCCCAATGTTGAAAGAAGTTCAGCATAATTATTATGACAATATGCCCTATGAGAATAACTAATCTCACCCATATAAGTTTTAAAATTATTCATCCCATAACCAACAACAGGATTCTCTTTAAATAAGTACAT
>JAZRPX010000130.1:0-8174 GCA_045649445.1 Acutalibacteraceae bacterium
ATCACAGATTTCTCTAAGGTTAAAACTGCATATTTTGCTTGCCATACCAACTGCAATACCTTCATTAGGATTAACAAGGATGTTAGGGAAAGTAACAGGAAGCAACGCAGGTTCCTTCATTGTTGCATCATAGTTGTCCTGAAAATCTACTGCATCTTTGTCTATATTATCAAACAATTCTTTACATACAGCACCAAGTTTTGCTTCTGTGTATCTTGATGCAGCATATGCCATATTTCTTGAATAATGCTTACCAAAGTTACCTTTTGATTCAACAAAAGGATGCAAAAGCGCCTCGTTACCTTCTGATAAACGCACCATTGTTTCATAAATCGCGCTATCACCATGAGGGTTTAACTGCATAGTTTGACCAACGATATTAGCCGATTTTGTGAGTTTACCAGTAAGCAAACCCATATTATACATAGTAAAAAGCAATTTTCTATGAGAAGGTTTAAAACCATCAATTTCAGGGATTGCACGAGAGATAATAACGCTCATTGCATAAGGCATAAAGTTAGTTTCAAGGGTACTAGTAATTGGTTGCTCAACAACTTGACCTGCACCTGCTATATGCGCCCCTACTTTTGCAGGGTCTATTATCATTTTTCTATCATTATTTTTCTTCTTAGCCAATTTTATTTCTCCTTAAGAAATATCTGCAAATTCTAAATATTCGTAACCTTTATCTGCGATAAAGTTCTTTCTTGCTTCAAGATTATTACCAATCAAAGTGTCAAACATATCTGCTGTTTTTTCAACATCTTCAGGTAAAACTTTGATAAGACGGCGTGTTGCAGGATTCATTGTTGTAAGGTTCATCATATCTGCCTGGTTTTCACCAAGACCTTTTGAACGCTGCAAGGTGTATTTTTTATCGCCTATTAAATCAAGAATTTCAGCTTTTTCTTTATCATCATAAGCATAATATGTTTTATCTTTTGTTGTAATCTCGTAAAGTGGAGTTTCTGCTATATAAACATAACCCTCACGAATAAGTGTTGGTGTTAATCTATAAAGCATTGTTAAAATAAGTGTTCTAATATGAAATCCGTCAACATCGGCATCAGTACAGATAACAACTTTATTCCATCTAAAAGAGTTAAGGTCAAAGGTTGATAAATCTTTATTTGCTTTAGTTTGCACCTCAACGCCACAACCTAAAACTCTAATAAGGTTTGTTATAATCTCACTTTTGAAAATTTGTGTATATTCTGCTTTTAAGCAGTTAAGAATTTTACCACGAACAGGCATAATACCTTGAAATTCAGGGTCACGCGCTTGTTTTACAGAACCCATCGCAGAATCACCCTCAACGATATAAAGTTCTCTAACTGACGTGTCTTTAGAACGGCAATCAACAAATTTTTGCACACGAGAAGCCATATCTGTTGAACTTTGCAATGTTTTCTTAATATTAAGACGCTCTTTTTCGCTTTTCTCTCTAGAACGCTTATTAATAAGAATTTGTTCGCCAACCTTTTCAGCGAGTGGTTTATTTTCAATAAAGAAAACTTCAAGATTTTGCTTAATAAATTCAGTTAACGCTTCTTGAATAAATTTATTTGTTATCGCTTTTTTAGTTTGGTTTTCATAAGAAGTTTGATTTGAAAATGATGAAATTACCATAACAAGCGATTCTTCAATATCAGCAAACGAAACTTTTGATTCGTTTTTATTATATTTATTATTCGCCTTAAAAAACGCATCAAACTGCGAAACAAATGCAGAACGCACCGCTTTATCAGGCGCTCCACCATATTCAAGATAACTTGAATTGTGATAATATTCTTTTTTCTGCACTTTATTAGAAAAGTTAAGAGCAACGTTCATTTTAACAAGATATTCCGGCTTATCTGCTCTATCTCTACCTTTACGCTCGCCTTTCCACAAAAGTGTATCAATAAAGCCGGCTTCTTCACCAACAGTTTCATTGATATAATCTAAAATACCATCTTTATAAACAAACTCTTTTGTTTCAAACTTTGATGCAGAAACCTGATTTTTAAATACAAAAACAAGGCCGTCATTAACAACTGCTTGGCGTTTTAAAACATCTTCATAAAACTCAACAGGAATGTTAACATCAGTAAATACATTATTATCAGGCAACCAACGAGTACGAGTACCTGTATCTTTACCGGCATACGGCTCTTTTGAAAGACCGCCGATATTCTCGCCTTCTTCAAAATGAAGATTGTATTTAAAACCATCACGTTTAATCTCAACATCCATATATTTAGAAGCATATTGAGTTGAACAAAGGCCAAGACCATTTGTACCTAATGAAAACTGATAAGTACCGTTTTCATTGTTATCATATTTACTACCCGCATATAATTCGCAATAAAGAAGTTCCCAGTTAAATCTATCTTCTTTAGGGTTATAGTCAACAGGGCAACCACGGCCGAAATCTTGCACTTCAATAGAATGGTCAAGATATCTTGTTATAATGATTTTTTTACCATAGCCCTCACGCGCTTCATCAATTGCGTTGGTTATAATTTCAAAAACAGAATGTTGGCAACCTTCGATACCATCAGAGCCGAAAATAACCGCAGGTCTTTTTCTAACTCGGTCTGCACCTTTAAGTGATGATATACTTTCGTTACCATAGGAAGCTTTTTTAGCCATTATTCAGAATTCTCCCTTTTAACATAATTAATTATAACTATTTTACACCAAATATAGTGGTTTTGTCAATGATTTGTTTCAATTTATTGTGATTTAAAGACTTTTTTGCCAACATTTTTTATTATTCTATTTTATTTTGATTTAATACAAGAAATTGTCATCCTGAGTGGAGCGCGAAGCGCGTAGTCGAAGGATCTTAAGATTGTTCGGCTACGCTCACAATGACACGTAGGTGGATTGTTTAATACTAAAAAAAGCAACGCAAAATGCGTTGCTTTTTTTATATATATTTTTTATTCTTAATAATCTTCGTATGGCTCTGATTCTAAAAATCTTACAGAATCTCTAGAAAAATCGGTAATGTTTTGTTCTAACAAAGCCAAAATATCTTTCGATTTCTCAATATCTAATAATTCTATTTCAACTTGATTATATATGCCACCAGAACCAACACCTATAATATCGTAGTCTTTAGCATGCTTTGTAACAAAATCTTGAATATTCAATAAATAATCTTTGCTGAATTTTACTTTTCTATAAATAATTTTTTCTGAATCTAATTTTGCGTCAGAAAAAGCATTCTGTACTTTTTTATGTTTTGCAAAAAGTTCACTTTTTATTTCTTCGCCATATTCGATATCTGCATTTTCATCATCAAACACCATTATATTTAAAATGCCATTATCATCTAAATAAACATCATATTTTTTTAATTCTTCATCTTTTCTCAAAATTCTCGCTTGTTCAATACTGTTTCCGACATTTTTGCCATAAACTTCATCGCTAACAGTAACTGTAGGTTTGCTGTTATCTAATTCTGCTTCTGCTTGCGAGCAAGAAACAAGAGTCAATAAAAGTATTAAAACAAGTAAAATATTTAGTTTTTTCATAAGAACAACCTCCAAATCCTATATATTTTTATTTTTTTGTTATTTAAAATACAACACATTGGAATCAACTCTTTTTTGTTATTTATTACAATTTTATCATACATTGATTTACATATTATGTCAACTGTTTTCAATTTGAAAACTCCTGTGAATTTAAACAAAAAAACAATTAAAATTTTTTATGTTTAACAATTCCAATCCTTCTACTATTAAAACAATTGAAACACAAAAAAGGTTGCAATGATTTTCAAATTTCTCAATAACCATAAGATTTTTTTGTGTTCAACTGCATAAGATTAAATATAAAGGAGGATATTATGATTAAAACTATTGATTTAAGGAAACTTATTCCTTGCCTGCTTATACCTATTTTCACAGGGCTTATCGGTTCAATTTTTTCATCTAACGCAAAAGAGGTTTACTCGCCACTTAACAAACCGCCATTTTCTCCACCATCTATTATTTTTCCATTTGTTTGGACTGCGCTTTATATTTTAATAGGCATTGGTCTTTATTTTATGGAAGAATCGGGATGTGACAAAAAAAGACCAAGAATAGCTTACGGCGTTATGCTTGCGCTTAATATTTTATGGCCACTTTTCTTTTTCACATTTAAATGGTTCAGTTTTTCTAACGTTATTATTATTGCTCTGCTTATCTCTGCGATTATTACTTTTTACTTTTTCTACAAATGTGAAAGGCACGCCGGTTTCTTTATTTTGCCTATGATTTTATGGGTAGCTTTTGCAACTTATTTAAACATTGGCGTTGCCTCTTTAAACTAATTAAAAAACCTTTCTCAAAATAATGAGAAAGGTTTTTTAGTTAAAATGAAAATCCAAACCATTGTGCTGCAAGTTCTGGTAATGCATAACAAATAATAGACATTATTACACCTGCTGAAAGCACACCTAATATAATTACGGGAATAGAATGTTTTAATTTTAAATTCATAAAAGATGCTACTAATGCTCCTGTCCAACCACCTGTGCCTGGAAGTGGAATAGCAACGAAGCAATAAAGAAAAATGAGTTTGCCGATTAAACTTTTTGACTCGGCTTGAGAAGCATTTTTTTCGCCTTTTTTCTCAAAATAAATTGCGATTTTTTCTGTTGGCTTCCACAATTTCATCCAAGCAAAAATCTTCTTTATAAAAAGAAGAATAAATGGAATTGGCAAAACATTACCGATAAAGCATACAATAAAAGATGGGATAAGTTTTAATTTCAAAACTGCTGCGGCAACAAGGCCACCACGAAGCTCTAAAATTGGAAACAAAGAAATTATAAAAATAACTAAATAATCAGGCACACCAAAAGACCTTATAAAATCTGCGAAAGAGTTTATCAGTTCACTCATAAGTTTTCTCCTTGAATAGTTGTTTTTAAGATTATACCAAAATGAAACTGTTTTTTCAATAGTTTTATTTGTTGTTAATATTATTTTAACAATAAATACATATCTTAGTTTTATAATTCATTATAGCGAGGTGGTAATATGAATAAATTTTTCCATATAGTTTTCGGCAGAATTATTTATACAACTTTATTTATTGTTTTACAAATCAGTATTTTAGTAATAATGCTGACATTCTTTTCAGAATATTTTGCGCAATTTTATATATTCGGTTTACTTATTTCTGCGATAGTTTTTCTGCATTTAATGTATAAAGATGGCAGCCCTGAATATAAGCTTGCTTGGGTTATTCCTGTTCTTTTATTGCCTATCTTTGGAGGATTTTTGTATGTTTTATTCACGCAAAACAGATCTAATAAACGAACAAGACAAAAATTAAAAGAACTTGAGAAACATTATCAAAATGCTATAAAACCAAATTATGATATATTCAAAAAAATAGAAGCCGATAACAACTATGCGGCTATTCAATCAAAATATATCAAATCAACTGCTCACTGCCCACCTTATCAAAACACAAAAGCAACATATTTTAAAATTGGCGAAGATTTTTTAGAATCTGTTTTAAATGATTTAAAAAATGCGAAAAAGTTTATTTTTCTTGAATATTTCATTATTGAAGAAGGATTTATGTGGAATAGTATTTTAGAAATCCTTAAACAAAAACAACGCGAAGGCGTTGAAATCAGAATTATGTATGATGATTTTGGTTGTATGTTTAAACTGCCACAAAATTATTATAAAACCTTGATTTCTTACGGATTTAAAGTTCACGTTTTTCATAAATTCAATAATATTTTCACACCTAGTTTTAACAACCGTGACCACAGAAAAATCCTTGTAATTGACGGTATTATCGGTTACACAGGAGGTATAAATCTCGCTGATGAATATATCAACAAAGCCCACCCTTTTGGGCATTGGAAAGATACTGCTATACGGCTTTATGGAAAAGGTGTTTGGAGTTTCACTGTTATGTTTTTGTCTTTATGGGATTCACTTGAAAACATAGAAGAAGATTTTTCAAGTTATCGTGTTGACGCAGACAACGTTGAAACCGACGGATTTATTCAACCCTTTACTGATATTCCACTTGATAATCACGAAATTTCAAGAACAGTTTATTTGAATATTATCAACAAAGCAAAAGATTATGTTTATATAACAACGCCTTATCTTATTATTGATAACGGGGTGATTGAAGCGCTTTGCACCGCGTCTTTAAGTGGTGTTGATGTTAGAATTATCACCCCTGCTATTCCTGATAAAAAATATATTCATTTTACCTCTCGTTCATATTACGATGTTTTGATCAAAAATGGTGTTAAAATTTATGAATATACGCCAGGATTTATTCACGCAAAGAGTTTTGTTTGCGATGATGAATTTGCAGTTATAGGCACGGTTAATCTTGATTTTCGCAGTCTTTATCTGCACTATGAATGCGCTGTTTGGATGTATAAAAGCAGTTGCATTGACGATATAAAAACCGATTTTTTAAACACTTTTAAAATTAGCGAAAGAATAAAAAGGGCAAAGAAACAAAAACCTTTTCAAAAATTATTTTTAAGCATTCTTCGCGCATTCTCACCATTATTATAAATTATACTTGAATTTATAAAAAACATTTGCTATAATATTTTAAATATTATTTTTATTTGAGGATGATAAACAATTATGGAAAGCAAATTAAAATCTATCGACAAGGTTGTTGCGCTTTGCAAAAACAGAGGTTTTATTTTCCCAGGTTCTGAAATCTATGGTGGCTTGGCTAACACTTGGGACTATGGCCCTCTCGGCGCTCGCCTTAAAAACAATGTTAAAGACACTTGGAGAAAAAGATTTATTCAAGAAAGACCTAACTCTTATGAGGTTGACGCTGACATTTTGATGAATCCTAGAGTTTGGGAAGCATCTGGTCACGTATCAAGCTTCTCTGACCCTCTTCTTGACTGTAAAGAATGTAAAATGCGTCATAGAGCTGACAACTTAATTGATGACTTTGACCCTAACGCTCACGCTGACGGTATGACAAAGGAAGAAATGTTCCAATTTATTAAAGATAATTCTATTCCTTGTCCTCACTGTGGCAAACATAATTTCACTGATATTCGTGAATTTAACCTTATGTTCCAAACATTTAGAGGCGTTACTAACGATTCAAAGAGCATTATTTATCTTCGCCCTGAAAACGCTCAAGGTGAATATGTTAACTTCCTTAATGTTCAAAGAACAATGAGAGCAAAATTGCCATTCTCAATCGGTCAAATTGGTAAAGCATTTAGAAACGAGATTACTCCTGGTAACTTTACTTTTAGAACTATTGAGTTTGAACAAATGGAATTCCAAACTTTCTGTAAAGAAGGCACTGATACAGACCTTTATGATTTCTACAAAGAGTATGGTATGAAATATTATCAAGATTTAGGTCTCCCTGCTGAAAAATTAAGATTCCATGACCACGAGAAGCTCGCTCACTATGCAAAAGCTGCTTGTGATATTGAATACCTATTCCCATTCGGTTGGGGCGAAATTAATGGTACTCATAACAGAACTGATTTTGACTTGACTCGTCACCAAGAATATTCAGGTCAAAAACAAGAGTATCTTGACCCTGAAACAAACGAGAAATTCATTCCATTTATTATTGAATCAACTTACGGTCTTGATAGAACTGTTTTAGCACTTCTTTGCGAAGCTTATGATGAAGAAGTTTTAGATGCAGAGAAAAATGACACTCGTGTTGTTTTGCATTTAAGCCCTGTTGTTGCTCCTTATAAAGCAGCAGTTTTACCACTTTCTAAAAAACTTTCTGATAAAGCTTTTGAGATTCAACAAAAACTTTCAAAATCATTTATGGTTGATTTTGATGTTACCGGTTCTATCGGTAAGCGTTATCGCAGACAAGATGAGATTGGTACTCCTTATTGTATCACTTATGACTTTGAATCTGAAGAAACAGGCAAAGTTACTGTTAGAAACAGAGATACTATGGAGCAAGAATTAGTTGCTATTGAAGATCTCGAACAATATCTCGCAGAAAAAATTAAATTTTAAGTTTTAAAGCCACTGAAAATTCAGTGGCTTTTTCATATTCTGTATATTTTTTGCATAATATTCATAAGTATTTAATAAAAATACATAAAACGCTTGACTTTTTAATATATAAAGGTGTATAATCAAAGTATCTTAATTTAAAGGAGATTTTTAATTATGAAAAAGTTTATTAAATTT
>JAZRPX010000131.1:0-1922 GCA_045649445.1 Acutalibacteraceae bacterium
GACTTTTGATAAAACACCAATGAGCCAACAACTTTTGGGTTGATTGCATCTTTTAAAACAACCTGTCTTTTGTTTCCATCCCAATCCATTCTATAAAGCGTATCATCATCAGTAAAATAGTAACCACTGCCAACTAACTGCAAATTGCCATCACCAATATCACTAATCTTTTTATTAGTTTCTGGTTTGCCTTTTTCTACTCGATAAATGCCTTTTTGCCCTGGGATTGTATAAAACAAAAATCCATCATCTTCTAAAACATTACCACCGTTTGCAAGATTGATTGAAAAGTTACCTGCAGTGCCGGCAACAACTTCGGTTGGGGTGTTATAAATAGCAACAGATGTTGCAACAATAACTAATGCTAAAAAGCAACAAAAAGCAATAACCATTAAATTTAATTTATTTTTACTCATAATAAACTCCTTTTTTGTTCATCTTATTCACATTGTAACACAAAACTTCTAGTTTTCATAGTTATTTTCAATGAAATTTAAAAAATTAACAATTTACTATTGAAAACTATACTAAAATGGTATATTATATATATGGAATAAAAAATATTATAAAAAGAAGGTATTAAAACTTATGCCTAAAAGATTTGTTTATGCCGATAATGCGGCAACTACAAAAATTAGCGAACCTGTTAAACAGGTTATAATAGATGCGCTTGATATGTATGGCAATCCATCAAGCTTATATTCACTCGGTGGCAAGTCAAAACACGCCATTGAAGAAGCTCGTGAAACAATTGCAAACACAATCGGCGCTAAAGCAAATGAAATTTATTTTACATCTTGTGGCTCTGAGAGTGATAACTGGGCTATTAAAGGCGCGGCTGAAATTATGCTTTCAAAAGGAAAAAATCATATTATTTCTACTGCATTTGAGCATCACGCCGTTCTTCATCCGCTTGAATCTTTGGAGAAAAAAGGATTTGAAGTTACCTATTTGCCTGTTTATGAAAACGGCATTGTAAACCCTAAAGACCTTGAAAACGCTATTACTGATAAAACAGGTCTTGTTACAATAATGTTTGCTAATAATGAAATCGGCACAATTCAACCTATCAAAGAGTTAGGCGAGATTTGTGAAAAACACAAGGTTTTGTTCCATGTTGATGCTGTACAAGCTTATGGCAATGTTCACATTGATGTTAATGACCTCAAAATCGATATGATGTCGGCTTCTGGCCACAAAATTCACGCGCAAAAAGGCGTTGGATATTTATATATCAAAAACGGCACTCGTCTTGGCAGATTTTTAGAAGGTGGCGGTCAAGAGCGTTCTAAACGCGCAGGCACTGAAAATGTGCCTTCAATTCTTGGCTTTGCAAAAGCGGCTGAGCTTGCTTGTAGCACTATTGACGAACGAGCAGAATATGTAACAAAACTTCGCAACAGATTTATTGATGGCGCTTTGAAAATTGAGCGTTCACGCCTTAACGGTGATAGAGATATGCGTTTGCCAGGCAATGCTAACATCTCATTTGAAGGAGTTGAGGGCGAGAGTTTGCTTTTAATGCTTGATATGAATGGCATTTCGGCTTCATCTGGCTCTGCTTGTACTTCTGGCTCGCTTGACCCTTCGCACGTTCTTTTATCAATCGGGCTTGTTCACGAGGTTGCGCACGGCTCTTTGAGAATTTCACTTAACGAAGAAAACACGCAAGAAGATGTTGATTATATTTTAGAAAAATTAACTCCTATTATTGAAAGACTTCGTGAGATGTCTCCATTATGGGAAAAAATCAAAAAGGAAGAGGGTAATAAATAATGTATACTGAAAAAGTTATGGACCATTTTGCAAACCCAAGAAACGTTGGCGAGATTGAAAATGCTGACGGTATCGGTGAAGTTGGTAACGCAAAATGTGGCGATATTATGAAAATGTACATCAAGGTTGATAACGATGTTATCACT
>JAZRPX010000132.1:0-18721 GCA_045649445.1 Acutalibacteraceae bacterium
ATGTATCGCCATACGGCGATGCAATTTAAATCAATCCAACCTACAATCGTAGGGGAGGGGCTCTGCTCCTCCTAAAAGTAATAACCCAACCTACACTTGTAGGGGAGGGGCTCTGCTCCTCCCGAGAGAAACAATCCAACCTACACTAGTAGGGGCGACCTTGTGTGGTCGCCCGACAAATATAAATTTAAAGGAGAAAAACAATGGAGAAATTTACAGAAAAATTATTAAAAATACTTGAAAAAGACTCAAGATATTCAGCTTCTGATTTAGCGTCAATGCTTGGCGAATCAGTTGAAACAATTGAAAAAACTATCGAAAAACTTGAAAAAGAAAAAATCATTTGTGGTTACAAAACAATTATTGATTGGGACAAGGTTAGTGATGTTCACGTAACTGCACTTATCGAACTTAATGTTAGACCACAAAAAAATGCAGGTTTTGAAGAAATTGCTGAAACAATTATGCAAATGAGCGAAGTTGAGTCAGTTTATTTAATGTCGGGCAACTATGACTTGTCTGTAACAGTTAAAGGCCGTTCTTTCAAAGAGGTAGCGCTTTTTGTTGCAAAACGCCTTGCTGTTATGGAAAACATTGAATCAACTACAACATCGTTTGTACTTCGTAGATATAAAGAAATCGGCGTTAAAATGATTAACGAAGAAACTGATGATAGGGGGGCTTTCTCATTTTGATTAACTATGATGAAGTTTTAAGCTTATCTGTGGTTAATATCAAGCCATCGGGTATCAGAAAGTTTTTTGATATTGCTGAACAAATGGAAGGGGTAATCTCTTTAGGCGTTGGTGAGCCGGATTTCAAAACCCCTTGGCATATTCGTCAGGCAGGTATTAACTCGCTTGAAAGATCTCAAACTCGTTATACGAGCAACTGGGGTCTATTAGAGCTTAGAAAAGAAATTGCAAAGTATTTAAAAAGAAAATATTCGCTTACATATAAGCCGGAAACAGAAGTTTTAGTAACAGTTGGTGGCTCTGAAGCTATTGATGTAGCAATAAGAGCGCTTGTAAATAGTGGTGATGAAGTTATTATTCCTGCTCCATCGTTTGTATGTTACGAGCCAATTGTTACAATGGCAGGAGGCACTCCTGTTATTATTGATACAAAGGTAGAAAACGAATTCCGTTTAACTGCAGATGAATTAAAAGGCGCTATTTCTTCTAAAACAAAACTTCTTATTTTGCCTTTCCCAAATAACCCAACAGGCGCTATTATGGAAAGAAAGCATTTAGAAGAAATTGCAGAAGTTTTAAAAGATACAAATATAATGATTTTGTCTGATGAGATTTATGCCGAGCTTACTTATGGTGGTGTTTCTCATACTTCAATTGCGCAAATTGATGGTATGGCAGAACGCACCGTGTTGATTTCTGGCTTCTCAAAAGCATATTCAATGACAGGTTGGCGTTTGGGTTATGCTTGTGGCCCTGAACCAGTTTTAAAACAGATGACTAAAATTCATCAATATTGCATAATGAGTTCGCCAACAACCTCGCAGTATGCTGCTATTGAAGCGCTAAAACATGGTGATGAAGATATTGCAAATATGCTTTCAGAATATGATGTTCGCAGAACTTTCGTTGTTAATGAATTTAATAAAATGGGTCTTGAAACATTTGAGCCAAAAGGCGCATTTTATGTTTTCCCTTGCATAAAATCAACAGGTCTTTCAAGTGAAGAATTCTGTGAAAAACTTTTGATGTCAAAGCGTGTTGCTGCAGTTCCTGGTAACGCTTTCGGTGAAAGTGGCGAGGGCTTTATCAGAGTTTCTTATTGCAACTCATTGAAAAATTTAAAACTCGCCGTTGAGCGTATTAAAGAATTTTTAGGAGAAATAGAAAATGGCTGATTCTGTCAGTTTAAAGGCGTTTGCTAAAATCAATTTGAATCTTGATATAACAGGTGTTTCGGCAGATAATAAGTATCATATAGTTGAAATGGTTTTGCAATCGGTTGATATTTATGATACTGTAACCGTTAGCATTGATGATGAAATTAGGGTTAAATGCAATGCAAACTTGCCTGAAAATGAAGATAATATCGCATATAAAGCGGCAAAGGCCTTTTTTGAAGAAACAGGGGTTCAAGGTGGCGCTTATATCAAAATTAAAAAGCGTATTCCATCTGCCGCAGGTCTTGGTGGTGGCTCGTCTGATGCAGCCGCAGTAATCGTCGCTCTTAATATGCTTTATAACACAAATCTTGAAAATGATGAGCTTGAATCTATTGCTGAAAAAGTTGGCTCTGATGTTCCGTTTTTCATTGTTGGTGGCGCGCAACTTGCAGAGGGCAGAGGTACTATTTTAACGCCATTGCCTGAAATCCCTGAATGTGCATTTGTTATTGTTAAAGATGGTTTTAAACTTTCAACAGGTGATATGTACTCTCGCTTTGATAGTCTTACTGATGTTGACCATCCAAATACAAATGAGCTTGTAAACGCTATTTGCGAAGGCGATTTGTTGGGAATGACTGAAAATATGAAAAATGTTTTCGAGCCGTTATACGATGAAAACATACTTGTAATTAAAGATAAGTTTGTTAAAAATGGCGCCTTGTGTGCCGTGCTTTCGGGTAGTGGTCCAAGCGTATTCGGTATTTTTGAAGATTATGATAGCGCAAAAGAAGCGGCAGAAATGCTTGAAAAAGAATATGAAAATGTATTCTTATGCGAGCCAACAAAATGCGGATTTTTAGAAAAGTGAATAAAATAATAACTCCTTGTCAATACTGCTTTTTGAACAGTTTGATAAGGAGTTTTATTATGTATTATAAAAAACTAGAATTAAGTATTTTATTAGCGCTTGTTTTTACGATAACTTTAAGTTGTTTTGATTTTTCGTTAGAATGTGAAAGTATTAGAAATAAAGTTTTTCGGCTACATATTCTAGCAAATTCTAATTCAGGTTATGACCAAATGTTGAAACTAAAAGTGCGTGATAAACTTATTGAATATGCAGATGAAAGTTTTAAAGATTGCACAAATCTTGAATCGGTAAAGCAACAAGCAGTTGAAAATATAGATAATTTTCAAAAAGAAGCAGAAAAAGAACTTAAGAAAAACGGTTGTAATCTGCCCGTTAGTGTTAGTGTAACGCCTTGCTATTTTAACACTCGTACTTATGAAAAAGTAACGCTACCTGCAGGTGTTTATCCTGCATTACAAGTTAAAATCGGTGAATATAAGGGTAAAAATTGGTGGTGCGTAATGTATCCGTCACTTTGTTTGCCTTCTTCAAGTAGTAAAATAGATGATGCGCTTGATAATAGTGAAACACAATTAGTTAAAAATAAAAATAAGTATATTGTAAAATTTAAAATTGTTGAACTTTTCGAGTTTTTGAAAACTAAATTTTAAAGCATAATATAAATAAGCGCATAAAGCAAAAATTCATCACAAGTATTATCGTTGGCGAGAATAAGTGTCAGTAGCAAAAGCATTGCTTGTTCACTATTCTCGCCAATTAATTTTTTTATATCAAGCGCATTTAAAAACGAAAAAGCACCGTTGTGTTTATTAGGCATTTCTTGTTTTGTTGGTGTTGCTTTGGCTTTTGCTTCAAGCGCTCTTTTGGTTGCCTCTTGTTCCATTCTTTTAATCTGGTTAGTTGAATAATAACTTTCCATTTTAAACCTCGAATAATGAATTTAAACCGCATTCGTTAAGAAGTGGTATCATTTTAATTATTTTCAAAATTGAAATTGCTTTATCAACCTTTTTTCCGCGCTCAATAGATAAATGTGGCTTTAGCGCTAAAAGTAATTTTGTGTTTTTATCATCTTTGTTGTTAGATTTCAAAACACTCATCAAATTCATAATTTTTCCCATCTGCGTAGGGTCAAAATTAAAATCGCTAGATAAATTGTTGTCTTGTTTTTGCTCACTATTCATAAAAGAAGAAGCCATTTGCGAAATTTTTTCAAAAGAGTCTTTATCGTTTAAAATTTCTGTTATTTTATTTGCAATATCATCCATTCTTCTCGCCAAACTTTTTAATTAAATCTTGTACAGATTTGTTTGAAAGAATTTTATTCAATTTTTCTTTGTCGTTTAAAATACTGTTAACCTTTTGCTTGTTTTCATCAGAAAGGTTGTTAAAAATATTATTAACAGTATCTTTATCGGCAATTTTCATCATTTCTTCAAAATTATTTTTATCAATCATTGAAAAACAACTCCTTTTAGTATATAATATGTCTTATAAATAAATTGTAGAAGGTGTTTTTTTGAGAATAGTTGTTTTATCAGATGCCCATGGCTTTGTAAAACCTATTGAAACTGCAATAGAAAAATCAAAACCAGATGTTGTTATTTTCTGTGGTGATGGCACATCTCGCGCAGAAGATATCAGTTATCTATATCCTGATATTAAATTTTATTTTGTTAAAGGCAATTGTGATTCAGGCAACTTTCCGTTAGAGATAGAAGAAAAAATCGGCTCTAAAAAGTTTTTTATAACTCATGGCCATAATTATAATGTTAAATATACATATGATGAAATTATAAAATCGGCTAAATTGAGGGGAGTAGATATTCTGCTTTTCGGTCACACTCATATTCCAGTTAATGAGTATCATGATGGCTTGTATGTTATGAATCCTGGTTCTTGTGCGATGCCAAAGCAAACTAAAGCCACTTATGGCTTTATAGATGTCGTAGGAAATCAAATAGTTACAAATATAGTTGAATTATAAAATATAGGAGAAATAAAATGTCAAGAAATTTCAAAGGAAACTTTTTTCTGTTTACCGCCGCGCTTTTTTGGGGTAGCACATTTGTAGCGCAAGAAATCGCCGCAAAAACATATCATTTAGGCGCTTTTTCATACCAATCAACAAGAATGTTGGTTGGCTCATTCGTGCTTATACCACTTATCTTGTTTATAAAACATATGTCTAAAAAGAATGGCACATATAAAAAGCCAACCAAAGCCGAAAACAAAACTCTAATAATTGCAGGTGTTGTTTGTGGTGTTATCCTTTGCGTTGCGGCTTGCTTGCAACAGTATGCAATCGAAGACCCTAACACAAATTCAGGCAAAATCGCTTTTATCACTGCAATGTATATTCTTATTGTTCCGATTATCTACTTTTTCTTTGGTAAAAAGGTCAAACTTCGCGTGATAGTTGCCGCGCTAATGGGCGCAGTTGGTCTTTACTTTTTGAGTGTAACAAATGGCTTTTCATCAGTAACATATGGCGATGTTTTGGGAATGCTTTGCTCAATTTGTTTTTCTTTTCATATATTGGCGGTTGACTATTTTGCTCCAAAAGTTGATGGCATAAAACTTTCATCAATTCAGTTTTTCGTTTGTGGTGTTTTAGCACTTATTCCAACCGTGTTGATGGAAAAACCTGCTTTATCAGATATCCTTGCTTGTTGGGGCCCAATTCTTTATGCAGGCGTTTTTTCTTGTGGCATTGCATATACATTCCAAATTTTAGGTCAACAAAATACCAATCCAACAGTAGCGTCAATTTTAATGAGTTTCGAGTCAGTTTTTGGTGTGTTAACAGGAATAGTAATTCTCGGTAATATTCCAACCGTGCGAGAAGCAATTGGTTGTGTTATAATGTTTAGTGCAATAATAATTTCACAGTTACCAAGTAAATCAAAAAAAGCGTTAAGAGATTGAAAAAATGAACAATAAAAATGAATGGATATACATAAATAATCAAGACAATAGTATTAGATATGTTTTAGGTACTAAAGGCAATAAACCGCTCTTTTGTTTTGGCATAAATCCAAGTAATGCAACACCAGAGAAATTAGACCCAACAATGAAAAAGGTTGAAAGCATTGCTAAACATAATGGATATGATAGTTTTATTATGTTTAATGTATATCCAAAACGAGATACGATTTTTGAAGATTTAGAACCAAACATAAATGATGTTGAGCATATTAAGAACATTGAATTTATATTGAAAACGATATCTAATCATTCTGCTCTTGATATCTGGGTAGCCTTTGGCGACCATATTTATCATAGGAATTATTTGCCTGTTTGTTTAAAGGACATTTATAGCAAACTTCCTATAAAAAACATAAAATGGTTTGCAACTGGTATAAATAAAAGCGGTGCACCAAGGCACCCGCTTTATCAAAAGAAAACATCAACTTTAATTGAGTTTGATATGGAAAGTTACATTAAAACTATTTGAAAAAACAAAAAAGCGTTGTCTTAAAGACAACGCTTTTTACTTTTATAAATGATGTCCTTGAATGTCCTTCTTGCTTTTTATTATCATTGAAATATAGAAAGGGAGGTGATATAATGGGATTGTTGGAAAATGTTTTAACTGCATCTATTAGAGATGAAAAACCAGTAAAAATTCCAAAATGGATAAAACGGAAACATATAGATAGAAGAAGTTATAAACAAAGCAAAGTCTATATGTTTATATAGCAAATTTAACCCTTATCTGTTTGACCCTGAAAATGTTTATAAACATAAAAAAGAAAGAATGTTTATTTCTTGGGGTTATAATATTGAAGACGAAAAAATAATAAAGGTATGGTATCTTTTATAACAGGTTGGATGGTATATCCATCTGGAAAAATAAAATTAGTAACACCGTATGGAGGTAAATAATTATGAAAGAAATGGATACAGTAGAAGTAATTGTAGAAAAAGAAGAATATGCAAAAGAAGGCGTTCATAAAGGAATGCAAGGTTGGATTTGTCTGCCGGACTTTGTGAATGGTACTTGGTTGATAAATTTTCCGTGTTGTGGAGAAAAAGAAGATATTGCAACTATTTCTATTAAAGAAACTGATTTAAAACAAATCAACGGAATGGACGCTAAAATCAATGAAGAAATCGAAGAAAAATTTAAAAAAGCATAATTTGATTCTTTTTTTATGAATTATAATATTTTTTGAACTATCAAAAAAAGCGTTGTCTTAACGACAACGCTTTTTATTTTATAATTTTTTTGCCCAAGTTGAAGGGGAGAGCGCAATTAAAATTGGATAAATTTCAAGTCTTCCAAGCAACATTGCGATTGATAAAACAAATTTAGAAACAAGTGAGTAACCTGCAAAAGATGATGCAGGACCAACTGCGCTAAAACCAGGTCCGATGTTGTTAAAACAAGCAACTGCAGCCGAAACATTAGTTTCAAAATCATATACATCAAATGAAAGAACTAAAAATACAGAAACTAAAATTACAACATAAAGCGAAAAATAATTTGAGGCGCTAACTAAAGTTTGATTTTCAACCTTTTTGCCTTCAAATTTTACAACACCGACAGAACGAGGGTGAAGCATATGCAAAAATTCTCTTTTAATCATTTTAAAAAGAATTATAACCCTTGCAAATTTAAGGCCACCTGCTGTTGAACCTGCGCAACCGCCAAAGAACATAAGCAAGAATAAAATTGCTTTTGAAAGCCCAGGCCAAAGATTAAAATCGGCAGTTGAGTAACCCGTTGTAGAAACAATAGAAGAAGTTTGAAAAGCTGATAATCTAAAAGCTTCTTCAAAATTTTGATACATAGGATAAATATTAATTGTAATAGCAGTTATCGAAATTGCAACAACAAATAAGAAACACCATAATTCGCGACTTTTTAAAACAGATTTAAAATGTTTTATAAGTGCTAAATAATAAAGGTTAAAGTTTAATGAGAATAACAACATAAATATTGTGATAACCCATTGTAAATAGTGGCTGTAACTAGCAATGCTATCTGCTTTAATACCAAAACCACCTGTGCCTGCAGTACCAAAAGCGTGAACACAACTATCAAATATAGACATTCCACCTGCTAACAAGAGAATAATTTCTAAAACAGTCATTGCAATATAAATTAAATATAAAATTTTAGCAGTTTCTTTAATTTTTGGAACAAGTTTGCCAACGATAGGGCCAGGAACTTCAGCGCGAAGCAAATGAATAGAGCGGTCAGATGCAGGTATAATTGCCATAACAAAAACAAGAACACCCATACCACCAATCCAGTGAGTGAAACTACGCCAGAACAAAAGACCTTCGCTCATTGCTTCAACATCAGTAAGAATTGAAGCACCCGTTGTAGTAAAACCACTTACCGTTTCAAAAAAAGCGTCAATATATTTTGGTATTTCACCACTAATATAAAAAGGTAAAGCGCCGATTGCCGCCATAGCAAACCAAACTATCGCAACTATTACAAAGCCCTCTTTTGCATAAATAATATGATTTCTTGGCCTTGAAACCAATAAACAAACAATGCCGAGTATTAATGCAATGGCAATAGTTAATAAAAACGCCGAAGTGGATTCGTTTTTATAAATAATTGAAACAGATAAAGGTAAAAGCATAAGCAAAGCTTCAACTAAAATCATTTTACCTGTTAAATTTAAAACCATTCTACGATTCATTTAATAAACCTCTTATTATTTCAAAACGTCAGATAAATCTTGAAGTTTTTGATTTTCTGCAATAACAATAACTCTGTCACCAGAAAGAATTGTATCATCACCGGCAGGAATAATTGTTTTTCTGCCACGAATAATTCCGGCAATAAGAGTGTTTTTCTTTAAAGTTAAATCTTTAAGCGGAATGTTTATGATTTTTGAATCTTCTGCAACTTTGAATTCAAGCGCTTCGGCTTTTCCGTCAGCAAGCTTATACAATGTTTCAACATTGCTACCAACAGAGTTTTTAAGCGCTCTTGCATATCTTATCATAATATTAGAAGTCATATCTTTAGGAGAAACAACACAGTCAAGCCCTAATTTTTCTGCCATAACCACATGCTCGTGACGATTAACTTTTGCAACAACTTTAGGAATGTTATGAGAAGAAGCAAAAAGCGAAATAAGAATATTTTCTTCATCAATTCCTGTAAGCGCAATAAAAGCGTCAACATTGTTAAGCCCTTCTTCAAGCAATAATTCTTGAGATGCGCCGTCACCGTTAATTACAACACATTTAGGAAGCGCCTCGCAGATATCTCTGCATCTATCTCGGTCAGATTCAATGATTTTAACAGAAGCGCCCGAAGCTTCAAGCATTTTTGCTAAATAAACAGCAGTCATACTACCGCCTAAAATCATTACATTTTTAGCGTGTTTTTGTAAAACATCGGTCTTTTTAAATATCTTACTTACTTCGGTAGGAGTACCGGTAATATGAATTTTATCACCACTGTTTAAAACAAAATTACCATCAGGCACATAAACATCATCGCCGCGTTGAACAAGTGAAACAAGAATTTTTGCTTTGCAAAAATCAGTTAAATCAGCAAGTTTCAAACCGTTAAGCGAAGAGTTTTCTTTGAGCTTTAATTCAACCATCTCAAGGTTGCTTCTTGAAAAATATTCAATTCTAGCATTAGTAGGAAGTTTGATAATGTTAAAAAGTTCTCTAGCAGCTAAAAGTTCAGGGTTAATAGACATAGAAAGCCCAAGCTGTTGACGCATAAAGTTCAAACTTTTGTCGTTATATTCAGGGTTACGAATTCTTGCAATAGTCTGCTTTGCACCCATCTTTTTAGCGATAAAACAACTAAGCATATTAAGTTCATCAGAATTAGTAACTGCAACAAAAAGCTCTGCTTTTTCAATGCCTGCTTCTTCTAAAGTTTCACAGTCAGCAGTGTTTCCGTGAACACCGATAACATCGTAAATATTAGTAATTTCATTGATTACATTGATATCAGAATCAATAGCGGTAATATTTAAGTCTTCCGAAACAAGACTTCCAATAATAGATTCGCCTATTTTACCGCATCCCGCAACAATAATATCCATTAAAAATATATCCCTTTCATAAGATGTTATTATTATACCACTAATTATATATTTTTCAAGTATTAAGTATAAATTTAACTGTGATTTAACAAAAGTAAAAGACTGGCTATCAATTGATAACCAGTCTTAATTAGTTTTAAAATTATTTTAAAATAATACTTAAAGCAAAGCAAATAACAACAATAACCATAAAGAGAGCGGCAATATATTTAGTCCATCTAGCGAGAACAGCATCAACCGCTTTAGCTTTGCCTTTTGATAAAAATGTATCAGCGCCACCAGAAATAACGCCTGAAATACCCTTTCTTCTGCCTTCTTGCAAAAGAACAACAGCGATGATAATTAAAGCTAAAACAATAAGAACACCGCCAAGTACAAAATCATACCAAGCCATTTTTTTCGTTCCTTTCGTACATAATTAGTAAATAACAAAGGTATTTTAACATAGTTTTCTTAAAAATACAAGTGTTTTTTTAGAAAACAAGAAAAATTACATCATTTTCTTAAGTCTTTCGTTAACTTCGATTAAAAATTCTTCAGTGTTAACCTTCTTTTTGTTCTCAAGAGTTGAAAGAAGATAAAGGTCACCAGTCATAACACCATCTTCAATTGTTTCGATAGTTGCTTTTTCAAGATTATCAGCAAATTTAACCAAATCAGGAGTGTTATCAAGTTCGCCTCTTTTTCTTAACGCGCCTGTCCAAGCAAAAAGTGTAGCAACAGAGTTTGTTGAAGTTTCTTCGCCCTTTAAATGTTTGTAATAATGGCGTTGAACAGTACCATGAGCTGCTTCGTATTCATAAACACCATCAGGAGAAACGAGAACAGAAGTCATCATAGCGAGTGAGCCGTAAGCAGTAGCAACCATATCACTCATAACGTCGCCATCGTAGTTTTTACAAGCCCAAATATAACCACCTTCTGAACGAACAACTCTTGCAACAGCGTCATCAATAAGAGTGTAGAAATATTCAATACCAGCTTTGTCAAATTTTTCTTTATATTCATTTTCAAAAATTTCTGCGAAAATATCTTTGAATCTGTGGTCATATTTTTTAGAAATAGTATCTTTAGTAGCAAACCAAAGGTCTTGTTTCATATCAAGCGCATAGTTAAAGCAACTTCTTGGAAAAGATGCGATTGATTTATCAGTGTTATGAAGACCTTGAATAATACCTGAAGTGCCTTCCATATTATGAATAAGTTGACGAGTTTCGTTGCCATCTTTATCAGTGCAAACGATTTCACATTTAGCGCCTTCAGGAACTTGCATTTCTGTATTTTTATAAACATCGCCATAAGCGTGACGAGCAATACAAATTGGCTTTGTCCAAGTAGGAATAAAAGGAGTAATACCTTTAACTAAAATAGGAGTTCTAAAAACAGTACCATCTAAAATAGCACGAATAGTACCGTTAGGAGATTTCCACATTTCTTTAAGATTGTATTCAGGCATTCTTGCAGCGTTAGGAGTAATAGTAGCGCATTTAACTGCAACGCCGTATTTTTTTGTAGCTTCTGCTGAATCAAAAGTAACTTGGTCATTAGTTTCGTTTCTGTAAGGAAGACCTAAGTCATAATATTCAGTTTTCAAGTCAACATAAGGGAGAATAAGAATATCTTTAATCATTTGCCAGATAATTCTGGTCATTTCATCTCCATCCATCTCAACTAATGGGGTTTTCATTTCAATTTTGCTCATAATAATACCTTCCTTTATTTAATCGGTAAATTCAATACCGTTTTCATAACTCATTGATTTAATTCTAGCTAACGATTCGCAACGAATACCGTAATCTTCACGAATGATTTTTCCACCTTCTTGGAACGCTTTTTCAATAACAATACCAGCGCCAACAACCTCGGCATTTGCAGCTTTAACCAAGTTTATAAGCCCGATAAGAGCGTTACCTTTAGCCAAAAAGTCATCAATAATTAAAACTCTTTCGCCTTCATGCAAAAACTCTTTAGAAAGCATAATGTCATATGTAGTACCGTGAGTGAAAGATTCAACTTGAGAAGTATAAACATCACCACGAATATTTTTAGTTTTATTCTTTTTAGCAAAAACAACAGGAACATCAAAATACTGCGCAACAATACAAGCAATACCAATGCCTGAAGCTTCAATAGTTAAAATTTTATCAATTTTTTCGTCAATATAAAGTCTTTTGAATTCTTTGCCAACTTCATTCATAAATTTAACATCAATTTGATGGTTAACAAAAGAGTCAACTTTAAGAATATCGCCAGGCGCTACATGACCGTCTTTGAGGATTTTTTCTTCCAATGCTTTCATAATTTTTAACTCCAATTAAGTTATTCATCTTATTCTATCAAAAAACGCCTTAAAAATCAACAAAAAATTTAAAGTTTTTGGAATTAATTATTAAATTGACAAATAATACTGTGTGCGATAAAATAAAAGTATAAATGGAGGTATTGCTTTATGAAAAAATATCTATCAATTCTTTTGTGCTTTGCATTTATGTTTTCATTGTTTATAAATTGCAATGTGTCGGCAAATGCATATTATTGCCGTGTTTATGATGAAAGCGGAAAAGAAGTATATATTAGCGAGGTTGATACAAGTGATTCGAGAAAAGGGGTTCAATCTTGCTTTAGGTTTATCAAAAATCAAAATGATGATGAAATTTATACTGTAAAGCTTGATACCGCTACATATCATATTGGTGGCTCTTTAGATATTCATAGCAACACAACTTTTGATATGAATGGTTCTGTTATAAAAAGAGCAAACGAAAATTGTCCGGCGCTTTTGCGTTTTGGTGCGGGTAGCGAAGTTCATTATGGTTATGATGGCTTTAAAAATGTAACTGTTAAAAACGGTACTTTTGACGCTGATAGACTTAATAATGTTTCAATGGTGCGTTTTGCTCATGCTAAAAATGTTGTTTTTCAAAATGTTGATTTTCGCAATACGGTTGCAACTAATCATATGCTAACATTTGCGGCTTGTGATGGTGTTGTAATTGATAATTGTGGATTTTATGATATGGATTCAACAGGACTTAGCAATGCGGCAAACGGCGAAGCAGTTCAAATAGATGTGCTTATTAAAGGACATTTTTCATATCCAGCGCAGGATTTCACCCCAACTAAAAATGTTAAAGTAACTAATTGCACATTTAAAAATTTAATTAGAGGTTTAGGCACTCATACAGGTGTTTCAGGTCATTATTTTGAAAATATGGAGTTTTCAAATAACACCTTTGAAAATATAACCGGTTATGCCATTAAAACCGTTAATTATCGCAATTCTGTTATTTCAAATAATAAAATTATAAATTGTGGCAGTGGTATTTATGTTGGTAATATGACCAATAAGGGTTGCGGAAATTTTTATAAAGCGTTTAAAGAAACCGATAAAATAAATGGCAATGCAAATATAACAATAGAAAATAATGAAATAAGCGTTGTAGATACAAATTATGGCGCTTTACCATTCGGCATTCAAATTTACGGCAAAGTAGTAAATAAGAGTGATAAAAAAGATTTTGATGGCGATTATAGAATTGGTTGGTTTAGAGTTTTAAACAACAAAATCACATCTTCTGTTGCAAAATCTGCGTATTATAGCATCTGGTTGCAAGGAATTAAAGGAAACAGAGAATGCACAAGTTATGATGCAGTTGTGGTGGGGAACACCTCTATTTATGCGGGCGCAAAAAACAATAAAACAACCTATGGAATTCGCATCGAAGATTCTTTTGGCTTGGATATCGGCTCAAATGAAGTTTATGACAAAAATTCAGATAAACCATTGCTTGATTCTTGCCTTTACGCAACAAATACAGAAGGGCTAGTTGTTGTCTTTAATAAATTTCAAAACACAGAAGGTTTTGGAATGAAATTTGATAAAGTTAAAAACGGCTATCTTGACCAAAATGTTGTTTCAAATACAGGTAACAACGCGATTTATGTTAATAGCGGTTGTGAAAAATTCGATGTTATAAACAACAAAGTTTCAAAATCAAAGGGCTATGGCATTGTATTAAACGATGCAATAAAGAGCAAAGATGTTTCAAGAAACACTATTACAAATACAAAAGGATACGCAATTTATTTAAAAGGCAAAACCTATTTTAAAAACGTTTCATCAAATTATATCTATAATGTGAAAACCTGTGGAATTTATATGAATTCAACTGCAAAAGTTGATAATATAAATAGCAATGTAATTGATATAAATTCGTCAACAAAAAGCGCGATTTATGTTAATGATAAAGCATCTGTGAAAAATATAAAGCAGAATAAAATCAATACAAAATCAAAAAAGAATTCTAAAAAATTAAAAGTAAAATGTAAAAATGGAATTCAAATTTCAAGTGAAAAATGTGCTATAAAGCAAATTTCAGGTAACACAATTAAAAACTATAAATCAAAACCAATATCTGTTACTGCAAGTAGCACAAAGCCGAAAATATCGAAAAATAAAGTATAAAAAAGCGAAAAGCTCTGTCGCATTTGACAGAGCTTTTTATCTTTGTTATAAAATCCATTAAAAATTATATGTAAAGATATGGTTTTGCAAACTTTTTATTCAGCAGCTTCTTCAGCTTCTTTTTGTTTAGCAAAACACTCGCTGCAATAAACAGGGCGATCTTCACGTGGCTCAAAAGGAACTTTTGCCTCACCACCACAAGCAGCGCATGTAGCAGTGTACATAACTCTTGCAGCTTTTGAAGCGGCCTTTCTAGCATCACGGCAGGTTTTACAGCGTTGTGGCTCATTAACGAAGCCTTTTGCTTCATAAAACTCTTGCTCACCAGCTGTGAATACGAATTCCTGACCGCACTCTTTACATACTAAGGTTTTGTCTTCAAACATCAAAAAATACCTCTCTAATTTTATTTGCCCCTTTAATTTTTCAGGCATATATTAAAACCAAATGGTCTTAATTTCATTATCTTAATTTCTTTCGCATTCTTTGAATTGCGTTATCAACTGATTTTTCGCTAATATCTAATTCTTTAGCGATTTTTGAATAAGAAAAACCTAATAAATATAAATCTAAAACTTGTCTTTCCGTAGCTGATAGTTTTTCGGCAATTTTTTGTTTCATAGCCGAAATATTCTCTTTAGCAATCAAAACTGCTTCAGGACTTTGCTCTAAATTTTCCTGTAAAATCTGTTCATCTTCTAAAAATAAAAGGGCAGATTTAGGAATTTGCTTTTTAGCAAGCGATTTTCTAACGGCAGTTAATATATTTCTATCAATGCAAAGATATGCAAAAGTTGAAAACGAGGTATCAAAACTGCTCTCAAAAGATTTAACTGCATTTAAAAGGCCAATAAAACCTTCTTGAACTAAATCTTCAAAATCAATACCACTGTTGTTATAAACAGAAGCCCTTTTCCTAATTGTAAAAAGGTATCTGGCGATTAAAACGCTATATGCTTCATCATCACCGATTTTGCAAAGAGCAATTAACTTTTCATCATCTAATGAATGAATTTTATTTTTCATAAAAAACATTATAATCTCACAAATTAATTTATTATAGATATAATACTACTATTAATATAAAATGTCAAGGATAATTTTTATCATTTGTACAATAGTTTTAAAGCATACCGTATGTTTTTGTGCAAAATGTCAACAAATTAGTTGTTTTTTTAATGTTTTAAGCAGATTTTTCTCTTTTCTTGAAACTTGAACCTGGCTAATACCTAGAATCTTGGCAGTTTCACATTGCGTTTTGTCTTTAAAAAACCTTAAATTTATAATCTGCTTTTCTTGAATTTCTAATTTTTCAATTGCTTGCAAAAGCGCAATTCTATTGAGCGTTTTTTCTTCGTCATTTTGTGATAACTTGTTCGCGATTCCTTCATCTGTGTCAAGAGATTTTAAATAAGAAACTGCGTTAAGTGCTTCAATTATTTCTTCAGGACAACAATCTAGTTTTTTTGCAATTTCCAATATGCTTGGTTCTTGATTATTTGCTTTTTGTAATTGGATTTCTTTGTTTGCTTTTAATGATAATTCTTTTAGCGAACGACTAATTTTAACAGGGTTGTTATCTCTAAATAATTGCTTGATTTCTCCTAAAATCACAGGAATAGCGTATGTAGAAAATTTGAACCCTTTTTTCTCATCAAATTTTTTTGCCGCCTTAACAAGACCTAAACAACCGGTTGAATAAAGTTCATCATATTCAATTCCTTTATTACTCATTTTATGGCAACAAAGATGAACCAATTTTAAGTTATCATTAACTCGTTTTTCAATATTCATCTTCCGCTTATTTTTTTATAAAAAGTAACGGTTGTACCTTTGTTGATTGAAGAAATAACTCTTATCTTATCGGTAAAAGATTGCATAACAGCAAATCCCAAACCTGCGCGTTCATTTCCACCTGTTGTAAAAAGTGGTTCCATTGCTTGTTTAACATCAGGAATACCACAACCCTTATCACGAATTTTAATTACAACTCGATTATCTGCTAAAATTTTAACAGAGATAAAAATATCGCCAGATGTTTCTTTGTAAGCGTGAACAATGCAGTTAGTAACGGCTTCGGAAACTGCAGTTTTAATGTCAGAAATTTCTTCTAAAAGAGGGTCTAATTGTGCAACAAACGCGCCAACAGCAACTCGCGCAAAACTCTCGTTCAAACTTTTAGCAGGTAGTTGCATTTTGAATTGATTTATAACTTTCATTTATCATCATTCCTTTCTATTTTTGCAAGTCTGTCCATTCCTGCAAGCTTTAAAACTCTCAAAGTATTAGGAGATGGATTTTTGATTTTAACTTCGCCTTGCCTTTGCTTCATCAACTTATATCTGCCCATAATAAGCCCAATTCCCGAACTATCCATAAAACTCACATCGGAAAAATCAATAACAAGTGTTTTGCAAAGTGAATTTTCAATTTCAAGGTCTATTTTTTCGCGTATTGATTTAGCTGTGTGATGGTCAATTTCGCCGTCAAGAGTAGCGAGTATCGTGTTATCTGTCAAACTGATTTCACATTCCATTTTTCTTTTCTCCTTTTTTAAAAAAATAAAAAGCTTGTACCATTAATGATACAAGCTTTAATTTGAATATTTAGTCGTATTTTGTAAGTTAGTTATAATTCTTTTAACCCTTCAGAGCAAAGGTATAATGAACCGCAAATAACAAAATCTTCTTTGCTATTTTTAAGAATATTTATAGTTGTTTTCAAACTGTCAGACGCTTCAACATCACAACAATATTCTTTCGCTTTTTCTTTTAATTCAATAGCAGAAATTGCTCTTGGGTTATCAACAGTAACAGTATAAATTTTTGAAAATTCAGGCGCAATTTGCGATAAAACCGAGTCAATATCTTTGTCTTTCATCATACCGATAATACCGATTGGTTTATCAAAATATTTTTGCAAATAACTAACCAATGACTTAACACCGTCAGGATTATGAGCACCATCTAAAAGTATCTTTGGATTTTTTGAAAAAAGTTGTAATCTCGCAGGAAAACGCGCGTTTTCAATGCCGTTTTTTATGTTTTCATCACTAATTTTAAAACCACATTTTTCAATTGCTTTAATAGCAGTAAGCGCATTGTATTTTTGAACTTTTCCTGGAATAGGAAGTGTAAACCTAAAACCACTATAACAAATAGTATCTCCACAAATATCTTCTTTTACAACGCTTATTTCTTCGCTTTTGCAAATAGTAAGTTGCGAGTTTTGTTTCTCGCAAATTTCTTTAATTTTATCAAAAACTTCTAATTCTTGAATAGGGTATAAAACAGTAGAACAGTTTTCCTTTATAATGCCACCTTTTTCATAAGCAATTTCGCTTAATGTGTTGCCTAAATATTCAGTATGATCAAGTGAAATTGAAGTGATAACAGAGCAAAGTGGATTTTTTATAACATTAGTAGAATCAAGTCGGCCGCCAAGACCAACCTCTAAAACAACAATATCGCAATTTTGCTCATAAAAATAAAGCATACCAATCGCAGTAACAATCTCAAATTCAGTTGGAATCTCGTCTTTAGGATAAGTGTCAACAATTGCCTTGATTTTTTCAACAATTCTTATTAAATCATTTTCAGAAATCATCTCGCCATTTATTTGAAAACGCTCTCTAAAATCAATAATATAAGGTGAGATAAACATACCAACCTTTTTCCCTGCATTTTGCAAAATATTGGCGCAATAACAAGAAACAGAGCCTTTTCCGTTAGTCCCTGCAATGTGAATAAATTTTAATTTGTCTTGTGGATTATTAAGGTCGTTAAGTAACTTCGTGATTCTTGTAAGCCCTAATTTTGAGCCGAAAAGCAAAAAAGAATCAATGTAATCCATAGCTTGTTTGTATGTCATTTTCATCACCGAATAGTATTATACACAAAACTTTTTATTATTTCAATAGAAAATCAATGCAACCTTTTGCGTGTTTTAATTGTTTTAATTATAGAAGGGTTGAATTTAACTCTCAAATATAATTAAAAAAGGAGATGTTTTTTAATGAAAAAACTATCAATTTTAATCGCTTTATCGCTTTTGCTAACTTTAGTTTCTTGTGCGCAAAAAGAACCAAATGATGTTGTGTTAACATCTGATAAAACTGTTTATTCAGCTGATGCTAAAACAATAACGGTTGATTGGAAAAATAATTTAGATGAAGAAATAATCTTTGGCAATCCGTTTTATCTTGAGAAAAAAGATGAAGAATGGAAAAAAGTTGAACCGAAAATTGTTGCAACATTTACTATGCCGGCGTATCCGGTGCAACCGGGTCAATCAAGGGGACATGATTATAACATTGATTTTTATGGTGGTCTGGAAGTGGGTAAATATAGATTGTGTGCTACATATATGATTTCAAGCGATGAAAACCATACTGAACACCCTGTTTATTTCTATTTTGAAGTTGAATAAAAATTTTTAAAAAGCAACGCGAAAGCGTTGCTTTTTTGCTTGAATTTTTTGCTAAAGTATAG
>JAZRPX010000133.1:0-3563 GCA_045649445.1 Acutalibacteraceae bacterium
AAAATGTCTAAATCAATTGGTAACGTTGTTGACCCATTTGTTTTAGGCGAACGTTACGGCGCAGATGCTATTCGTTATCATATTTTGCGTGAAATGGCGCTTGGCGCTGATAGTTCATTCTCAAATGAAATTATGATTAACAGAATTAACACTGACCTTGCTAATGGTCTTGGCAATTTAGTTTCTCGTACTGTTGCAATGGTTGAAAAATATTTTGGTGGTACTTTGCCACAAGAAAAAGTTTCAGGCGAATTTGATGATGATTTAATTGAAACTTGTGTTACTTTGCGTGATAAATGTGATGATTTTATTGATAAAACTCAAATCAATAATGTACTTCAAGAGATTTTCAAAGTAGTTGCCCGTGCTAATAAATATATTGATGAAACTGCTCCTTGGGTTCTTGCTAAAGATGAAGAAAACAAGCCACGTCTTGCTTGCGTTCTTTATAATTTGTTAGAAGCAATTAGAATTGCAACAACGCTTCTTAATTGCTTTATGCCTAGCACTATGCCAAGAATTTTCGAGCAAATCGGCGCAACTGATACTGATGTAACTTATGAAAACGCTAATAAATTCGGCGTTTTATCTCAAACTGTTACAGTAAAACGTGGCGAAGCGCTTTTCCCAAGAATTGATGCAGAAAAAGAAATTGAAGAATTAAACGCAATTATTCAAAAGCAAGTTGATGAAGCTCAAAAAGCGCAAGAGAAAAAAGAAAATATCGCGTTTTTAGATGAAATTACTATTGATGAATTCGCAAAGGTTGATTTGCGCGTTGCAAAGGTAGTGGAATGTGAACCGATTAAAAAAGCGAAAAAACTTTTAAAATTAACACTTGATGATGGCTCTGAAAATCCAAGAACAGTAGCGTCAGGCATTGCGCTTTATTACAAGCCAGAAGAGTTAATCGGCAAAAATGTAATCGTTGTTGCAAACTTAAAACCTGCAAAACTTTGTGGCGTTGAAAGTTTTGGTATGATTTTGGCTGCTGATACTGATGATGGCGTTAAAGTTATCTTCCCAGAAGGTATGAAACCAGGAGATAAAATTAGATGATAATTGATACTCATGCGCATTATGATGATAGGCAGTTTGAAAGCGATTTTGATGAGTTATTACAAGAAATGCGTAGTAATGGCGTTGAGAAAATCATTACTTGTGGCGTAACGCTTGAAGATAGTGAAAAACTGCTTGAAGTTTGCGAACAAAATGATATGCTTTATGCGGCAGTTGGCGTTTATCCACACGAAACTCATAAAACGCCATTTAATGCAGAAAAGTTAGAGCAATTAGCAAAGCATAAAAAATGCGTAGCAATTGGTGAAATCGGTCTTGATTACTATTATGATGATTCACCAAGGCAAACTCAAATTGAAGTTTTAAAGAGCCAAATTGAAGTTGCAAATGCGCTTGATTTGCCGATAACTTTTCATGATAGAGATGCGCATAACGATAGTTTAGAAATATTAAAAAAGTATAAGCCAAAAGGCGTTGTGCATTGTTATTCGGGCTCTGTTGAAATGGCGAAAGAAATCGTTAAAATCGGTATGTCACTTGGCATTGGTGGAGTGTTAACCTTTAAAAATGCTAGGGTTTTGCCTGATGTTGTTAAAGAAATCCCGTTAGAAAAATTAGTGCTTGAAACTGATGCGCCTTATATGGCGCCGGTGCCATATCGTGGCAAACGCAATCGCTCGGATTATATAATCCATATAGCAGAAAAAATTGCCGAGATTAAAGGAATTTCAGTAGAAGAAGTGCTAAAAGTAACGAATAATAACGCAAAAGAGATTTTTAAATTTTAAGGAGAAAATTAAAGTGAAATTTTTTGCTTTTGTTTCAAGAATGAAGTTTATAAACCGTTGGTCGCTTATGAGAAATACTTCTTATGAGTCTTTATCGGTGCATTCTCATGAGGTTGCAATGGTTGCTCATGCGCTTTGTGTTATTGGAAACAAGCGTCTTGGCAAAAACTATAACGCAGATAAAGCCGCAGTTTTTGCGCTTTATCATGATGCTTCAGAGATAATAACAGGTGATATGCCAACCCCTGTTAAATATGATAATGCAAACATCAAAAAAGCGTTTTCTGATATTGAAGATGTTGCATGTTCAAAGCTTATAGATATGTTGCCTGATGATATGAAAGACGTTTATTCAGATATTCTTTTTTATGATGAAGAGTATAAGCAAATTGTTAAGGCGGCAGATAAAATTTCGGCTATTATTAAATGTGAAGAAGAATTAAAAATGGGTAATTCTGAATTTAAAAATGCAAAGAAAACTTGCGTTCGCGCATTAAAAGAAATGAAATGCGAAGAAGCAGATATTTTTATGAAAGAATTTTTCCCTGCATTCTCGCTTACATTAGATGAAATGAGTTAATTTTATGAAAAAATCTAAAGGAATTATTATTGCTGTTTCAGTGTGTCTAGTAATTGCTCTTTTGTTGTCTTCTCTTGTGTTTTTTGCAATTAAAACAAGCGTAAAAGATAGTGATATAGTGGCAACTGTTAACGGATATGAAATTTGCGCAGAAGAGTTAAAATTGCAAATGGAAGCGCAAAAGGGTTATGTTATTGAAGATTTTGGTGAAAATAAAACTATAGATGATAAGTTTTGGAAAACTAAAATTGATGGTAAAACACCACTTGAAGAGTTAAAACAAAGAGCGCTTGATTATTTCGTTAAGTATAAGGTTGAGCAGCAAATCGCAGTTGAAAATGGTGTTATCAAAAAAGAAGATACATCGTTTGCTTCTCTTATGAACGCAATGAAAGCCGAAAACGCTTTGCGTGAGCAAAAGGTGAAGGCCGGCGAAGTTATTTACGGCGTAAAAGAATATACATATAACAGTTATCTTACTTATACATATAGTAATATGCAAATTGATACGCGTGAAAAATTAGGTGAAAAGGGTAATGCTCTTTATGCTGATGATAAAGAACTAAAAGCGTGGTATGAAAGCGTAAAAGATGTACGCTATCCAAAATTTGATACAATGAAGTTTGATTACTATAAAATTGCTTTTAGCGATGATTATCCACCTGAAGAAGCAGAAAAAGTGGTTATAGAAGCCAGAAAAGAAATCGTAAAAAACGGTGTTCATACTTGGTGCGATGTTGATTATATTGATTTAACAATTGATGATGACAATGCTTCTGATTTGCAAAAAACATCTCCGCAGTTTTTTGAAACAATTCAAAGTATGAAAGTGGGAGATATAACAGAAGTTATTAATGAAAACAACTCATCGTTTTTTGCAGTTTTAAAATCTGCTGAAAAAGCAGGGTATAAGGATTTTGATGAGCATAAAACTGCTATTTACACCGAATATATCGATGAAAAATATGAAACTTATGTTGAAAATCAAGTGAAATCAGCAAAGGTAGAAAAAACAAGTAAATTTGAATATTTAAAATTAGATTAAATTAAAAAAGTGTTTCGCATTTTGTGAAACACTTTTTGTTTTTCAGCTAAATTTGACAAAACAATTGTTTTATAATAAATTTTGCATGGTTTAAAAGAAAAAATATATAAAAATAGTTTAAAATTGCTTG
>JAZRPX010000134.1:0-5917 GCA_045649445.1 Acutalibacteraceae bacterium
TCGCCACGGTAGATAAGACCTTTTTCATAAAGATTTACAAAAACTTCTTTAACCGCTTTATTACAGCCCTCATCCATTGTAAATCTTTCGCGTTTCCAATCACAAGACGAGCCCATTTTTTTGAGCTGTTCAATGATTCTGCCACCGTATTGTTTTTTCCAATCCCAAGCACGTTCTAAAAATCCATCTCTGCCGATATCTTCTTTTGTTACGCCTTCTTGGCTCATTTTCTCAACGATTTTTGCTTCTGTTGCGATTGAAGCATGGTCAGTACCAGGTAACCAGAGAGTTGAAAATCCTTGCATTCTTTTAAAACGAATTAAAATATCTTGCAAAGTATTATCGAGCGCATGGCCCATATGCAATTGACCTGTAATGTTTGGTGGTGGAATTACAATAGTGTAAGGTTTTTTCTTTGCATCAACTGTTGCATGAAAATAATCTCCATCTAACCAAAATTTATAGGTGCGGTCTTCAACCTCACCAGGATTATATTGTTTTGCTAGTTCTTTAGCCATAAAGTAATACTTCCTTTGATTTAAATTACAATTATATTTATAATAACATTATTTATTCAGTTTTGCAAGAGAAAAAGAAAAAAACAAAGCAAAAAACCAACTCTTTTTTTAGAGTTGGCTTTTTTAAGGAGTGTATATGAAAAAATATCTAGTTATTACCACTTATCATTTTCATATGGATCATACTTTGTTGGTTCTGTTGGTTTAACAGATGGCTCTGTTGGTTCTTCACTAGGTGAAGAAGTAATAATATCAAGAGTTTCATATTTTTCTAATTCGATTTTGCTTTTTTCAAAATTCATTAAAAACACCTCTTTCGTTTATTTTATGCGCCAAAATCTGGAGCTTGCGCCCATGTGTCAACCAATGTTTGATAATCTGCATCTAATGTTTCATAGAAATTAGCATCATTTTTACAAGCATTTGCTAAATATTTAATTGAACGAGTTGAAGCTTCTTCTGAATAGATAGTTGTTGTTACGCCATCTTTTGTAAGTTTTACATAACCACGACCAACAAATACTCTACCAAAGTTTTTCTCTTTAATGTTAACAATTGAACCTGCAATTTGGCTTTCACCAAAATAATTATCATTTGCAAAAGAAGCAAATGGAACAACTGCTTTTACTTCACTTTCAAAAGTAAGTTCATCTACTACTTTGTCAGCAGGAGCAATCAAAGTTCCCATTTCAACTGTGTAACCATCTTCGATATATCTTGCAATTTCTGCTTTATCAACATCTGTTACAAAACGAATACCTGCTTTATTATTAAGTCTTAATTGAGCGCCTTCTAATGTTTCAACTTTTGTTGAAATAGATGGTTCAACATAATCAAAGTCATATTCGTAAGTGATAGTTACATTATCAACTAATGCATATACAGGAGCAGTAGTAGAGTAGCTTGCACTTGCATAGAATTTAGTTGAGAAATAGTAATAATCATACATATCTTCAGTTATATCTATTTTATATGTTTTTGGAGCATAATCAATGCCACCTGTTGAAGCAAAAATACTGTATTTGTCACCTGATGGCGCGTAACTACCTGAAATTGATTGTGAAAAATCAACACTCTTGAAACCTACAGAAGAAGTAACATTCTTATCATAAGTAACGCTAATTGAAATAGGTTTAAAATAAGGTTTATTAGACCAATTTGAAGGAAGTTTGAAATAACCTGATTGGTCAGATTTAACTTTAATACCTAATTTCCAATCTCCATCAATTTCAACATATTCTCCTTCACCCGAAGGTACAATATTTGCAGTTGCAGCACTCTCAACTCTTGAGCCCTCATCCATTGTATAAGTAACCACTGTTTTTTCAATTTCTGAAACAAGTTCGATATCATCATCAGGTGTGATTACTTCACCACCATAGTAGTAATTAATACCATCTGTGTAACAATAGTGGTCTGCAGGAGTTGGAATTGTATAAGTTTCACCAAATGGAACTTCTGCTACTTGCTCGCCATCGATTGTGATAAAATACGATGATTTAGCAACATCTGTTTCATAATAAAGGTCATCAATGTAGGTTCTATAAGCACCATCTTTTTGGTCGTTCGTGCCGCCAACTACAGCATAAAGATATTTAACTTTATTTGTATCATTATTAAAATCTTCCACTGTTAAAGTTTTTGACACAGAGGTTGCATCACATTGATACATTTTTTTGCCAATGAAGTTGATATTAGTCCAAGCGTTTTTATTGTAAGCCTCTGCTGAATATTTTGTAAAGAATTTTGTTCCATCTTCAAATTCAACACCCCATGCATCAAGTTTTGAAGTGTTCTTTTGCAATTTGTATGCATAGAAACCTACAGCGCCTACAATGTTAGCAGTTGAAGGTATCTCAAACTTTGCATAGTTTTTAAGTGTTGAAGAAGTAACATTCTGACCGCTATACCATGCGCCAGTTTTATTGTTTATCATATAAGAATATGTGCCCGAGCGCACATAAGCTGTAGAACGCCAACCATCTGTTTTTGTTACACCCTCTGCATCTTTTTCGAAATCTTGAAAGATTTCTACAACTGGGTCTGCTGCGCTTACCATTACCATTGGAATGGCTGATAGCACTAAAATTAATGCTAAAACAATTGACAATAATTTTTTCATAATTTAATCTCCTAAAAATTTATTTGTACATTACTATACATTCTCATTATACAACTTTTAATTTCAAAAATCAATTGCATTTTGACAACATTTTGATTGCATTTTGGTTTAATATATGATATAATAAGAAAAAATACAGTTTTAAGGGGGTTTTTAGATGAAAACAGGTTATATATCTGATGACTTAATGGTTATTTATCGTGTACCTGATGAATCAGACAAAGTACCCGAATTAAATTTCAAAAAAACTTGGTCTTCTAATTGCTATACAGTTTTTTATTGTAAAAGAGGTAAATGCTGTGTTCAAAACGGCGCTAACACTATAAATGTTTCAAACAACCAACTTGTTATTATCGATGCTCATAATGCTTTTGGATATCAATTTGAATCTGATGACTTCGAATATATTTACATTCAAGTTGCGCCTACTTATTTCTCTCACATTAAAGATGATAGAAACTTTTTACGTGCTTTTGAACATATCAAGCCAAAACACAGTTTGATTAAATGCACAGGAGAAAACCAGATTTTCAAACATTTCTTTGAATCTTTGATAGAATGTTCAAAATTACATTTAGGGCAATCTCATATATTTCCTAGAGTTTTTTCTATCATTTCTCAACTTGCAATTTATTTTGACAAAAACTTTCCTAATGACACAATTACATCTGATTCTGTTCCAATACAGATAATTAAGTTTATAAACAGAAATTATCTTAATAATATCACCTATGAAATTATTACAGAAAAGTTTTTTGTTTCAAAACCTGTTATAAACAATATCTTGAAAAAATATACAGGTTATACTTTAAGAGAATATGTTGAAAATCTTAGATTAAAAGATGCTAAAATTATGCTCAAAACTAAAGATGCTAAGAAAGTTGCTGAATTATGTGGATACAAAACTTATTCAACATTTTTTAGAGCATACAAAAGGTTTTATGGGGTTAGCCCAAGCGAAGATATTGTGGAAAAATCAAATAAAAATTGGCCACTTAAAAAATAAAGGAGTTTTTAATTATGAACAACAGTATTGAAAGAGTTTTATTTAACGAACAAGAAATTAAACAAATGGTTAAAAGAATTGGCAAACAAATTTCTGATGATTTTAGAGATAGTGACAAACGCCTTTTAATCGTTTGTATTTTAAAAGGTTCTCTTGTTTTTACATCTGACTTAATAAGAGAGATTGATATTCCTTGCGAAATCGATTTTATGCAAGCTTCTTCTTACGGTGATGGTGCTGTTTCAAGTGGAACTGTACATATTAGGGTTGATTTAAAGGTTGATGATTTGTCTAAATATAATATAGTTATTGTTGAAGATATTTTAGATACCGGCAACACTTTGAGCAATCTTATTCATATTTTAAAAGGTAAAGGTTGTGATGATGTAAGACTTTGTGTTTTACTTAATAAACCTGACAGAAGAATCAAACCTGTTGAAGTTCAATATGAAGGCGCAAAAATCCCTGATGAGTTTGTTGTTGGATATGGACTTGATTACGACGATTTGTTCCGTAACCTCCCTTATGTTGGCATTTTAAAACGAGAAGTTTACGAATAAAATATATTGATTTTTTAATAATTTTTGTTATAATAATCATATAAATTTGAAAGGATGATTTTTATGTTATTTTGGATTATTTTAGCATTTGTTTTAGTTATTGTTATTCCTAATGTGCGTATTGTTCCACAAGCTACTCAATATGTAATTGAATTTTTAGGAAAATACAAAACAACTTGGGATGCGGGTTTGCATATTAAAATTCCGCTTTTAGAAGTTGTTTCTAAAAAGATCACTTTGAAAGAGCAAGTTCTTGACTCCCCTCCTCAACCTGTTATTACAAAAGACAATGTTACAATGCAGATTGATACCGTTATCTATTTTAAAGTTTTTGATGCTAAACTTTACACCTATGGCGCAGTTAATCCTGTTGCTGCTCTTGAAAATTTAGCGGCTACTACTTTGCGTAATATTGTTGGCGAATTGGAACTTGATGGAACTCTTACCTCTAGAGATAAAATCAACAACGAAATGACTAAAATCCTTGATGAAGCTACTGATGTTTGGGGAATCAAGGTTGTTCGTGTTGAACTTAAAAATATTTTACCTCCAAAAGAAATTCAAACTGCTATGGAAAAACAAATGAAGGCAGAGCGTGACAGACGCGAAACCTTATTGCAAGCCGAAGGTCACAAGGCAGCGGCTATTACTCGTGCCGAAGGTGATAAACAAGCTATGATTTTAGCAGCCGAAGGTGAAAGAGATGCTAGAATTGCTAGAGCCGAAGGTGAAGCAAAAGCTGTACTTCTTGCAAAACAAGCAGAAGCAGATGGTATTAGAGCGCTTGTTGAAGCAAACCCAACTGCAGCAATTATTGAGCTTAAAAAATATGATTCGCTTGTTAAGATGGCAGATGGTAAAGCTGCTAAAATCATTGTTCCAACTGATGCTGTTGAAGCAGTTAAAAACAGCGTAACTTTTGCTGAAACTGCAGGTATTGGTGATGTTACAAATCCTGCAAAAGAAGAACCAAAACTTGAAACTGAAGACCCTTGTTGTGAATAATTTAAAACAAAAAAAAGTTGCCTTTTAAAAAGGCAACTTTTTTTAATTTTCAAATTTAATTTCTTTATAAATTTCAGGAATTATTTTGCTATCACATTCAAAATCTTGTGCAGTAAATTCATCAAACATACCTACATGGAATGGAATTGTGAATTTTGCCCCTACCCTTTTAGCAAAACGAGCGGCATCGGTTTTATTCATATTATTGCCAAGGCCATTAATTGGCAAAAACAACGCATAAATATCATCTGGAACATCGTTAAAAATATCTTCGTTATAAAGAGTATCACCTGTTATATAATATTTTTTATCACCATCTTCTATAATAACGCCGATGGCTTCAAAATCAGAATGCTCTGCTTTTACAGATGTGAATTTTAAACCAAATTCAGACCATTCTGTATGAGGTGGAAACTCAACATAATTATGATAGTTTTTAAACGATAACGCTTTTTTATATGCACTACGAGAACCTAGCACCAAAATTGGTTTTTCAGTTTCTTTTCCTAAATAATGCACTAATGTTTCCTCGTCTGTATGATCAATATGGTCATGAGTTAAAACAATTGCATCAGGCATTATTTTCAAGAGTGATTCATCAATTGGTTGACGACGATAATTTCTTGGATTAACCTTCACAACACTATTTGAAAGATATGGGTCAACTAAAATTTTTGCACCGTTTTTTTCAATTAACAATCCTGCT
>JAZRPX010000135.1:0-3307 GCA_045649445.1 Acutalibacteraceae bacterium
TCAATAAGAACATGCGATAATCTGGAAGAAATACCAAAAGCAATGAGCCTAAAATCATTGCGCCACAAATAGCTGCTTTGATTTTACCATCAAACTCGCCGATGCAAATAAGAGCAAGACCTGCGAAAGCAGCAATGCAAAGAATTACGCCGATAAAACGAACTATATTTGTAGTAATTTCTGTTGTTTTTTGGTCACAAAGTTCTTTATATAAATTCTGTGCTTCTACCAAAGAATCTTCGGAAGATTTAAGTTTGGTTGACAATTCTTCGTATGCTTCAACTTTTTGTTCCAATGTAGAAACTTGACCTTCAATAAGAGCAACGTTTTCGTGTAATTTTTTACACTTATTATCATTATAATACCAGCAAGACCAACTGCTATAATAGTCACGATAACATTTTTTATCAAGTTTTTCTTCTGCTTCCTCAAGCTCTGCCTCTTTTTTAACAAGCTCTTGCTTGTTTGTTTCGTAAGCAGCTTTTCCAGCCTTGATTTCTTTTTTTGTTTTTTCAATCGTCGATTGAAGTTTTACAATCTTTGTTTCTGTGTCTGCTATTACTTCAACAAGACCTTCAGATAAAGCAAAAGGGCTACTTGCTAAAAATGAAATAAGCAAAACAGCAACTAAAACGAATGAGATTACACTAATAACTTTGTTGAACATAGGTGATTTTTCAAAATTTATCACAATATTCAGTCCTTTCTTTTTTTATATTTTTCAATTTACATTACCGATTTACCGCCGTCAACATAAATTGACTGGCCTGTTATATATCTGCCTTCTTCTGAACAGATAAGGCGAACTATTGGCGCGCAATCTTCTTTTTCACCATAAAATTTAAGCGGAATTTGATTTTTTACAATCTCAGCATACTCTTTATCTGCAAGTGCTTCGGCGTTTCTATCAGTTGCAATAACGCCAGGCGCGATATTGTTTACAGTGATATTGTCTTTTGCTAACTGCAAAGACAACGATTGCACCATATTTGTTTGCGCCGCTTTTGTTGCAGAATAAACAAGCATTTGTGGATGTGGTTTTGCTTCTTGAACAGAGCCGATTGTAATAATTCTGCCGAATTTATTTTTTCTCATATTAGGCACAAAACCCTGAATAAGTGAAAGAGAAGCATAGAGATTACAGTTTACTTGATTATAAAATTCTTCTTCATTGATATTTTCCCAATCATTTTTATATTGAACAGATGCATTAAGCACCAAAATATCAATATCGCCAACCTCTTTCACTAATTTTTTATAAGCTTTAGGGTCGCAAAGGTCTGCATGAACAACGCTACATTTTCCGCCTGCAGCTTCAATTGTTTCTTTCATTTGAATTGCGGCATCTTCTCTGCCGGCATAATGAATAACAACTTCTGCGCCACCTAATGCTAATTCATAAGCAATTGCAGAGCCGATTCCTCTTGAAGAACCAGTTACAAGCGCTCTTTTTCCAGTTAAATCACACTTCATCTTAAGTTCTCCTTAAAGAGCAGTTTGAGTATCATCTGGGTCACCATTACGAGCTAAATCATATTCATGAGACCAGTCTAAATCTCTATATTCTTCGCCTCTTGGATCAGTATTAATCCATTCAACAAGCATATCAAGCATTTCTTCTGTCCAAGTGTTTCTATCAATTTGAGCAGTTGTAAACTTATTCTGCGCAATCATTTCAAAGCCAAAATCATCTTTAACATGAGTTTTAGCAGCGCCTTCAACAACTTCTTGAACTAAATGAGCAGGAATAAAGAGTACGCCACCGCCTGCACCATAAACGATATCGCCAGGAAGAACAGTTGCTTTACCGATACGAGTAATACCGTTAAAGCTTTGCATTACAAACTCACGAATAGGAGTTGGGTCAATACCACGATAATAAACTTGAACATCAGGCACTTGTTTCATCTGTTCAGTATCACGGATACCACCCCAGATAACGCCACCGCCTGTTTTTGTTTTAGTTTTGATAGCAGTTGTAAGGTTACCACCTAAAAATGTGCCTTTATAGATTTTATCATACATATCAGCAACAACAACATCGCCTTCAACTAATGAGTCAATTACCCATTGATTATAATTACCTTTTCTGCCCTCTTTTGCGCCGATATCAAACATAACTTCATGCAAATCAGGACGAGTTGGAACGAACGAACAAGTTACAGCACGACCGATAAGTTTTCTACCATCATCATGCAATGTTTTAAGGTCACCCTCAAATTGAGATTCATAACCCTTTAAGAAAATTGGTTTCCAGAGTTCTTCTAAAGTCATATCTTTCATTGCATCAAGATATTTTTGAGGAACTTTTGGACGTCCATCTTCGAATCTTTCACCCTTCCAAAGTGGGGTTAAAGCGATAATATCTTCTCTGTTGTTAAATTGAATCATTTTTCACATCTCCTAATTTATTTATCTAATTGAATAATTATAAGTGGGTTATCTTTTGAAACTTTTATTGTTCTTTTTACGCTCTCTCCACCTTTTTTAATAACAACATCATATTCACCATTAAAACCGGTAAATGAAGCGTAACCTTTATTATTTGTAACAATAGTTTCTTTTGTATGCCATTCTTTTTTAATAAGGTTTTCGATTGTTTTAAAAGCAGGTTTTGGTGTGAAATCGTTTTTAAACAATCCACCGCCGAAATAGTTTTCATCAAAAGCTGCATCAGCGTTTGCTTTCTTAACAGCAGTGCCATCAACTAAATTCCACCAAACAATTGATTTCACTTTTTCCATTGAGAACCATAATTTATAAAGATTTTCTGTTATAACATTCTGCATTTCAAGATATGTATCTCTACCATCGTAAGATGGGAATGTTATTTCAGAAAAATGAATATCTTTTCCAAGAGTAGAATATGTATCAACCATTTTAATTAAATGCTCTGCTGTATATTTTAATGGCTCATCAGTTGCCAACATATCTTCATTATGGAACATGTGAAGTTGCATACCGATGCCATCAACTTTACAACCTGCCGCTAAAAGTTTTTCAATCTGCAAATAAAACGCAGACTTTTTACCAAGATAAAAATTTGGATGATATAAGCATTGGAATTCATTGATAATCAAATGATCCTCAGGGAATAATTCTTCTGCAAGTTTGGAAGCACGAACATCAATATCATCAGGAAAACGATAATTCCATTGATTTGCGCCGATAAACTCATTTAAAACATCCCAAACAGGGATTTTATCTGCATAACGCTCGGCTAAAAGGCGAATTCTTTTATCAATCAACTTACCGTTTTCTGCCTTATCATCACTAATCCATTTTGGAACCCCATGTTCATTAGAAC
>JAZRPX010000136.1:0-1997 GCA_045649445.1 Acutalibacteraceae bacterium
AAAACTTCCTCATATTGTAGGTAGTTGGGAAACTGTAAGCGAGAGTGAAAGGGTTAAAAAATGCCTTGTTTGTAATGCAGTTGTTGAAAGCGAAAAAATCACAGCGGTTTGCGTTCATTCAACAGTTATTAAAAATGAAAAATCAGCAACATATTTTGCAACGGGTTACACTGGTGATAAAGTTTGTGGTAAATGTGATAAGCTCCTTGCAAATGGTAGCGTTATCTCTAAATTAACTTTAAAAGTTCCTAAATTCAAGCTTATCAAAGGTAAAAAGCAATTTAAAGTTAAATACACAAAAGTTGCAGGGGCAACAGGTTTCCAAGTTAGATACAAAATCAAAGGCAAATGGAAAACAAAAACCTTTAACACAAAGAAAACTGCAACAAAAGTTGTTAAAAAGCTCAAAAAAGGCAACTATCAAGTTCAAATCAGAGCAATGATAGTTTCTGGCAAACAAAAAGCATATTCTGCTTGGAGCAAAACTCAAAAAGTTAAAGTTAAATAACTTTTTTGTTTAGTTTATATGAATTTACCCTGCTTGTTTTGTTTGATAATACAATCATGTGTTGAAATGAATAAAAATTTAATGTGTTTAGAATAGAATTTCAATTGTGTTCTTCAAAAAGATTTGGTATAATTTAATTGTTAAAGTAAATTTTATAAAAGGAGCGATATTTATGAAAAAACTTTTATCTTTGATATTATCATTTCTTATGGTTTTATCAACTTTGCCATTTGTAATGGCTAGTGCAGACGTTGTATTGCCAGAAACTTATGGTAATGATGCAGATTTTGCTGCGCTCGTTGGCACAAATTCAACAATTACACTTGACAAGGACTATGTGTTGACAGAGCCTTTCTCAAGCACTAAACTTTCTACTATTAATGTTGGTGCTTATTCTATTGTTTACAACCCAAGCGCAGGCAACGAAGATGCACCTGCTATTAGCACTACTAAACAGTTAACTTTTAAACTTGACAATTCTAAAAGTGATTTTGAAGCAAAAGCAGGTACTTTTGTGCATTACGGTACAGGTTACTTCTTTAAATCAGCCGGCTTGAAAATGACTGGCTCTGGTGACTGGGGTCGTGGCGCTATTTATGGAGAGTTTAAAATAGACATTCCTAATAACAGATTTGAAATTAATGCAGACGAAGCAAACATTTATGGTGATGTTGTTTGTACCGGTACCCTTTATACATCTGGTGCAAAAGTATTCTTCCACGGCAACGTTGAAACATACAATTTCCAAATTGACAGACCAACAGAATTCAAAGGTTATTTACACATTACCGGTAGCAATGTAAACTTTGGTACTTGTAACCCTTATGCAGGTGGATGTGTAGTACCTTATTTTAGCGGTACTGCTACTTACAAAGGTTACACAATTTACTGTGAAGGTAATGCTAAATATGAATTTGATACTGAAATAATCAATATACTATCAGACAATGGCAGAAATATTTTGAAAAAAGATATGTATGTTGGTGGAAACTTAAATGTAACTTGGTTTGGCCATACAGAACTTGGTTTCTCAGGCAAAGTAGTTGTTGGTGGAAACGTTTTAATTAATAACTATCAAACAAAAAGAGCAACAAACCACCCAACTGTTACAACACCTAAAAACATTACATTTGCAAATTTAACTTGCACAAATCAAGCATTACAACTCACTGAAAACTATCATAACGCTGATGTTGAAAATGTTGTGTCTGTTTGCGATTCAGGCTCTGCTATTACAGTTACACCTTATGGTCGTCTTGAAAATGTTGTTGTAGTTAAACTTGATGATGAAAATATTTTTGTTGGTAAAAAAGGCTCGCGAAGCAGTATCGAAAGCAGCTTTCTCTCGGCGGAATTGAGAGCGATTATCTTATTCTTAAAATACTTCATCGCGTCTGAATTACACACAAAGCTGACAACGGTATGGTTCGGTGCGGAAAGCCCACGTGCTTCGAGCGAGTGAAATTCGTTCGGCTTGAAAAATACCATC
>JAZRPX010000137.1:0-17031 GCA_045649445.1 Acutalibacteraceae bacterium
ATAAAGAAAGAGCTTTTGAAGTTTTAAAACTTTATTTAACAGATTTTTCGGAAGAAGAAATCAAGTATTGCGTAAGCGGTGCTTATGATAACACTTTTGATGATAACATTCCGGCTCCTGTTGTTGAAGTTAAAAAAGGTGAAAACATTCTTGAACTTTGGCATGGCCCAACTTGTGCCTTTAAGGATATGGCGCTTCAACTCTTGCCTTATCTTCTCACAACTTCGGCTAAAAAAGTTGCGAAGGGCAAAACAATGGTAATTTTAGTTGCAACTTCAGGTGATACAGGTAAAGCAGCGCTTGATGGTTTTGCAGATGTTGAAAATACAAAGATTATTGTTTTTTATCCTGAAGATGGCGTTAGCCCTATGCAGAAATTGCAGATGACAACTCAAGAGGGAAATAATGTTTCAGTTTGCGCTATTAAAGGTAATTTTGACGATGCACAAACAGGTGTAAAACAAATCTTTGGTAATCAAGAAATGAAAGAGTATTTAGCAGAAAAGAATATGGAATTTTCTTCTGCAAACTCAATTAACTTCGGTCGTCTTGTTCCACAAATTGTTTATTATGTTTCAGCTTATGTTGATCTTGTTAAAGAAGGTAAAATTAACAAAGGTGATAAATTCAATGTTGTTGTTCCAACAGGTAACTTTGGTAACATTTTAGCGGCTTACTATGCAAAACAAATGGGTATTCCAATTGGTAAATTCATTTGTGCTTCTAATAAAAATAATATCTTAACAGATTTTATTGAAACAGGTGTTTATGATAGAAATAGAAGTTTTTATACAACAACTTCTCCTTCTATGGATATTTTGATTTCATCAAATCTCGAGCGTCTTTTATTCCACCTTTATGATGAAAACGAAGAAAAAGTAGCAGAGCTTATGAACTCTTTATCAAAAGATGGCGTTTATAAAATTGATGCTGATGTTAAAGCAAAATTAACAGATGAATTCTTTGGTGGCTTCTGTGATGATGAAGGCACAAAAGCAACTATTAAAAAGATGTTTGATGAATGCAATTATCTTTGTGATACACATACTGCTGTTGCAGTTAATGTTTATGAGCAATATGTTGAAAAAACAGGCGATAAAACACCAACTGTTATTGCTTCAACAGCATCTCCTTATAAGTTTGCAGCATCAGTTTTACCTGCAGTTTATGAAGGCGAAATGCCGGCAGATGAATTCTCAATGGTTGAAAAACTTTCATCTGTAACAAACACTAAAATCCCGACTCCTCTTGCAGGACTTCGTAGCAAGCAAGTATTACATAAAACTTGTGTTGATAAGTCTCAGATGAGCGATTTTATCAAAAACTTTTTAGATTAAGAAGATTCGGGTAACTTTATTTATAAGTTGCCCGTTTTTAATGAGGTGTTTATTTGTCGATTTACGCAATATCGGATTTTCATTTGTCATTCGGCGCTGATAAACCAATGGATATTTTCAAAGGTTGGACTAATTATACCGAGCGATTAAAAGAAAACATTTGTAAAATTGTTGGCGAAGATGATACAATTGTAATCCCTGGTGATATATCTTGGGCGTTAAAATTAAAAGATACGTTAAAAGATTTTGAGTTTATCAACGCTCTTCCTGGTAAAAAAATCATTGGTAAAGGCAACCATGATTTATGGTGGGAATCATTAACCAAAATGAATAAATTAATGGCTGATAATGAGTTTAGCACAATTTCTTTTTTGTATAATAATTGTTATGTGGTTGATGATGTCGCAATTTGTGGCTCTCGCGGATGGTTTTTTGATGACAAGGCAGATAAAAAAATAATTCTTCGCGAGGCGGGTAGGGTAGAAACATCAATTAAATGCGCTCTTGAAACAGGTAAAGAACCAATTTTGTTTTTGCATTATCCACCAATAACTAAAGAAGCAGTTTGCGATGATATTATGAATGTTATCAAACAGTATAATATCAAAAAAGTGTATTATGGCCATATTCATTCGCAAGGCGCAAAGTCTATATTTGAAGGCGAATATGAAGGTATTGAGTTTAAATGCATCAGTTGTGATTTAATGAATTTTGAGCCACTTTTAATAAAATAATAAAAAAGTATAATAAAAAAGTAAATTTTTTTAAAAAAATAGTAGAAATTTCAAAATGTTTATGATATAATTACCCTTAACGGTGTAATTTATATACACTATTACTTAAATAAACTATTCCAATAAAGGAATATTTTTTGAAAGGATGTCAATAATGAGTTTAAAATCATCAAACAAAGTTGATACCAACAGATATGAACTTGTTGTAGCTATCGACGCTGAAACTTTTGAAAAAGCAGTTGACGTTGCATTTAAAAAGAACGTTAAAAAACTTCAAGTTCCGGGTTTCAGAAAAGGTAAAGCACCAAGAGGTATCGTTGAAAAAATGTATGGCGAAAATGTTTTCTATGAAGAAGCATTAAACGAGTGCTATCCTGAAGCAATTGACGGCGCAGCTAAAGAAGCAGGTGTTGAAATTGTAGATTTTCAGGATGTAGAGTTTGACCTTAAATCAATTGGTAAAGAAGGCGTTGAATTTTCAGTTAAAGTTACTGTTAAACCTGAAGTAACAGTTAAAAATTACAAAGGTTTAAAAGCTGAAAAAGCTTCAGTTGAAGTAACTGATGAAGATGTAAATGCAGAAATCGAAAGATTTAGAGAAAGAGCATCAACAATGGTTCCTGTTGAAGACAGAGCAGCTGAAAATGATGATGTAGTTGTATTTGATTTTGATGGCTATGTTGATGGCGAAGCATTTGAAGGTGGCAAAGCAGAAGGTTATTCATTAAAACTTGGTTCTGGTCAGTTTATTCCTGGTTTTGAAGATCAAATCGTTGGCAAAAAAATTGATGAAGAATTTGATGTTAATGTAACTTTCCCTGAAGATTATCATGCTGAAGAATTAAAAGGTAAAGAAGCAGTATTCAAATGCAAACTTCATGAAATCAAATCAAGAGTTTTACCTGAAGTTGATGATGAATTTGCTAAAGATGTAAGCGAATTTGAAACTTTAGATGAACTTAAAGAAGATATCAAGAAAAAAGTTGCTGAAAGAAAAGAAGCTGATGCTGAAACAGGTCTTCAAACTCAACTTATCGAAGCAATGCTTGAAGGTTTTGAAGCAGAAATTCCTGCTGCAATGATTGAAACAAAAGTTATGGAAAATATTCGTGATTTTGATTATTCATTGCAAATGCAAGGACTCAATATGCAACAATATATGCAATATATGGGTCTTACACTTGATAGCATCAAAGAGCAATATAAAGAGCAATCTGAAAAACAAGTTAAAATGCGTTTAGCATTTGAAAAGATTGCTGAACTTGAGTCTTTAGAGCCAACTGAAGAAGAAATCGAAGGTCAATATAAAGAATACGCTGAAATGTATTCAATGGATGTTGATAAGATTAAAGCTTCAATTCCACAAGAAGAGCTTGTAAAAGACTTGAAGGTTAAAAAAGCTTCTGATTTTATCAAAGATAATGCTAAAATCACAGAAGTAAAAGCATAAATATTACCGCATTAAACAGTTTTAGTATTTATGCTAAAACTGTTTTGTCGGTTTTATTGGGGAAATTTGAATTTTCGTAGAAAAAACTTATTTTAATTAGAAACGGAGATTTTATTATGAGTTTAGTTCCTTATGTTATTGAACAAACAAGTCGTGGCGAACGCCAATATGACATTTTTTCAAGACTTCTTAATGATAGAATTATTGTTTTATCAGATGAAGTTAACGATGCAACTGCATCACTTGTTATCGCTCAACTTTTATTTTTAGAAGGTCAAGATTCAACAAAAGATATTAGTCTTTATATTAATAGCCCAGGCGGTTCAGTTTCTGCCGGTCTTGCTATTTATGATACAATGCAATATATCAAATGCGATGTATCAACTATTTGTATGGGCATGGCTGCATCAATGGGTGCGTTTTTGCTTTCATCAGGTGCAAAGGGTAAGAGATATGTTCTTCCTAATGCTGAAGTTATGATTCATCAACCATTAGGTGGTGCTCGTGGCCAAGCAACTGAAATTGAAATTGCAGCTAAACATATTTTAAAAACAAAAGAAAGATTAAATAAGATTTTATCAGAAAACACAGGCAAGCCAATTGAACAAATCGCTCTTGATACAGATAGAGATAATTGGCTCACTGCTGAAGAAGCTGTTGAATATGGCCTTGTTGATAAAGTTATGAAACGCTAATTTTTTTGGAGGACAGTAATGCCTAACAACGATAAAAAATCATTTTGTTGCTCGTTTTGTGGCAAAGATGAATCGCAAGTTCGTCAGATTGTAAGAGCACCAAATGATGTTTGCATTTGTGATGAATGTATAAAACTTTGTAATCAGGTAATAGGTGAAGAAGCATTTGATGCTTATACTTCTAGTGAATCTGATTTCAATTTTGAAATTAAAAAACCAAGTGAATTAAAAGCAATTCTTGATGAATATGTTATTGGTCAAGAGAAAGCGAAAAAATCACTTTGTGTTGCTGTTTATAATCATTACAAAAGAATAATGCAGCAAGAAAATACTGATGATACAGAAATAGGTAAATCTAATATTTTGTTAGTTGGTCCTACAGGTGTGGGTAAAACTTTACTTGCGCAAACATTGGCAAAAGCTCTTGATGTACCTTTCGCCGTAACCGATGCTACAACTTTAACAGAAGCAGGTTATGTTGGCGAAGATGTTGAGAATATTTTGCTTCGTCTTATTCAAAATGCAGATTTTGATGTTGAACGCGCGCAAAAAGGTATTATTTATATTGATGAGATTGACAAAATTGCTCGTAAATCTGAAAACACTTCTATAACAAGAGATGTTTCAGGTGAAGGTGTTCAACAAGCGCTTTTGAAAATCATCGAAGGAACTGTTTCTAATGTTCCTCCAACAGGTGGAAGAAAGCATCCGCAGCAAGAATTTATTCAGATTGATACATCTAATATTCTGTTTATTTGTGGTGGCGCTTTTGATGGCATTGAAAAGATTATTGAAAATCGTATTGGTGCAAAATCATCTTTAGGTTTCGGCGCAGAAGTAGATATTGATGACAGTGAAAAGTCCGATAAGTTGCTTGAAGAAGTAACAAATCAGGATCTTGTTAAATACGGTCTTATACCTGAACTTGTTGGTAGATTACCTGTTGTAACTGGTCTTTCAAATCTTTCGGTTGATGATATGGTTGAGATTATGACAAAACCGAAAAATGCAATCATCAAACAGTATGTTAAGCTTTTAAGTCTTGATGGTGTTGATTTGCAGTTTGAAGAAGAAGCGCTCAAAGAAATTGCTAAAGAGACAATTAAACGCAAAACAGGCGCTAGAGGTCTTCGTTCGCTTATTGAAAGTCTTTTGATGGATGTTATGTTTGAAGTTCCGTCAAATGAACTTGTTGAAAGCGTAGTAATAACAAAAAAATGCGTTTTAGGCAAACAAAAACCAATTTTAAATAAAAATCCTGATAAATTATTAGTAAAAACAACTGATAAAAAACCAAAGAAAAAAGCTCAATAAAGTTAAAAAGAAATGAGGGAAATCTTATGCGTCGTGTAATGGCTTTAATAGGATTTTCCTCTTTTTTTGTATCGCTTTTCTGCTTGTTTTTTAAATTACAATTTACAATTTTGCTTTTTGCCGTTGCATTAGTTTGTTTAATAATTATTTTAGCTATTAAAAAATTAAGACTATCTATTTTAATTGTACTAATTTGCACAGTTATGTTTTCTTGCCTTAACTGTTATGTGAATGAAAAACAAATTGAAATATATGAAGATATCTATTGCAACGGTATAACAAAAATAAGCGGAAAACTTCTTGATTATCCTGAAGTTTCAGATTCGGGGTTTAAATATATCTTTAAAACAACTGATAAAAACAAAGTTAAATTCAGTATTATGTCAAACGAAAAGTTTGATATTGCTCCTGGTGATGTTATAACAGGAAACTTTGAGTTTAGTAGTGAATATGCAAAACCAGAAGAAAAGATTTATTTTTCAGCCTATACATATTTATCAAACGGTATTGAATTTGTAGAGAAAGACGAATTTAATATAGCGAAATTAAGAAAGATATTAAAGCAGGGAATAAGTGATAATACGACTTATGCAAGAGGGCTTTCTAAAGCAATCCTTTTTAGCGATAAATCAGGACTTTCAGATAAAGTTTATCTTGATTTACAACGCTGTGGTTTGTTGCATGCAACTGCTACATCTGGTTTACATTTAACTATCGTAACGGGATTTATATTTGCGCTTATGTCTTTTTTAGGCGTTTCAAAAAGAAAATCTTCAATTTTTGCAATTGTGTTTATAATTTTATTTATGATTGTAATTGGTTTTAAGTTTTCTTTGATGCGAGCTGGCGTAATGATGATTCTATATTATGTCGGTTATCTGTTTGATAGAGAAAGTGATGCTTTCAACTCTATAGGTATGAGTATTGCTATTTTGATTTTGCTTAATCCATATACAGCTGTTAGTTGCTCGTTTTTGCTTTCTGCAAGTGCAACAATCGGAATGTTTGTTATGTATAAGAGTCTTTATACGAAAATTAATAGTATGGAATTTAAAAAATTAAGCACGATTAAAAAGGTTGTTGTTGCAGTATTAGGTAGCATTTTACAATCGGTTAGCGCAATTGTATTTACTTTGCCTGTAACATACATATATTTTGGCTATTTTTCAATTGCAGGTGTATTAGCAAACGCAATTTTATCGATTTTCATATCATTAATTCTTGTTTTAAGTTTAGTGTTGTGTTTAACATCTTTTATGCCGATTATACCTGTGATATTAGGTGACATTCTTGATAAAATTTGTCAACTAGTTTTGAAAATTGTTTCGAAAATATCAGAATTTAAATATTGCCTTATAGATATTGATTTTGTTTACATGGCATTTGCTATGTTTTTCTGCTTTTTAGCAGTATCAATTGCTATTTTGATTTATTATTTTTCAAAGATTGAGAAGAAACGCATTATAAATGTCACAGTTTTGCTATGTGTGAATTTTATATTGGCTTCTATAGTGCTGAATATCATTTTCCCGATAAAAACAGTTGATGTGAAATTACAAAATTCAAGTAAGGGGCTTTGTGTAACCGCGGTATATAATGAAAAGATGGTTGTTATTGATACCGGTGGTAAAAAAGCAATGAAAAAAGTTAATTATGAAGCAACAAGTCATTGCTTGGAGAAAATAGAAGCGGTAATTATTCCAAGTAATGAAAAAGCGATGAATTCTGCTAAACAAATATCAAAGGCATATAAAATAGAGAACGTATTATATGATTATAACAAATTTAAAAATGACGAAAAAATCTTTGAAAAATCAATTGATATTTCAAATGGTGGCAAATTGAGTTTTGATGAATTTAGTATAGAAATACATAAACAAAATTTAACAGATGTTTTTTATTTGACAAATGATAATGTTTCTGTTTTAATAATAGATAGAAATACCATTTGTGCATCTTTGCCTAAGTATATGAAAAAATGTAATATGCTTGTGGTTTCTGATGCTTTACCAGAAGATGTTTGTGAAATAAAAACAGAAAGCGCAGCAGTTTGTAGTTATAATGTATTGGATACGCTTGTTATGTCGTTGTATTGTCCAACGTATCCTTTAGATTCACAAGCAGTTGAGATTGAAATGGGTAAAACTTTGTTTTCAAGGGTGGTGTAAAAATGCCTGAAATAAATGAAAAAGACTTTTTAAAACAAATAAACGATCGTTCATTTTCATCAGTTTATTTTATTTATGGTGAAGATGTTTATTTGCGTCAGCAATATGTTAAAAAATTATGTGATGCAGTTGTAACAGAATTGCCTGAAATGAATTTTCCAAAACTAGATGGTAAATCTGCATCTTTGCAACAAATTTCTGATGAAGTTTATCAATTTCCACTTATGTCTGATAAACGATGCGTTTTAATAGATGATTTCGATATTTCATCGCTTGATAGTGATGGTGTTGATACACTTTTTGATATGTTTTCTGATATTCCTGAAACAACAGTTTTGGTATTCGTTTTTAATTCGGTAGTTGTTGATGTTAAAAACAAAAAAAGCCCTTGGGCTAGTTTAATAAGAAAACTTTCAAAGTTTGGCGATACAATAGATTGTGCATATAAAACTGATGCCGAACTTATGAAATATATTGATAGTTGGGCTAAAAAGCGTGATGTTGTTTTTGAGCGTAGCGTTTCAAAACATCTTATTGATACAGTGGGCAGAGATATGAAAAAACTTCAGGTTGAGGTTGATAAACTCTGCGCTTATAAAAGAGATTATGTTTCAAAAGAAGATATAGATAAGCTTTCTGCAAAAACCACCGAAGCAACTCAGTTTATGTTGCCAAAAGCAGTTTTATCGCTTAACATTTCAAACAGTTTAAATATTCTTTCTGATTTGTTTGATATGAAGTTTGAGCCAATAGCAATAAACAATTCGCTTATCGATTCTTTTATTGATATTTATAGAGTGAAAACTGCAATTGATTGTGGCAAAAATCCAAGAGATATTGCAAAAGACTTTGGGTATGCTCAAAATAGATTGTTTGTGCTTGATAATGCTGAAAGATATGCAAGAAAGTATTCGTTTAAAACTATAATGGATTGTTTTGATATACTTGAAAATGTTGATGAAAGACTAAAACAAGGCGAAAAGAATACAAGAATGTTACTTGAAAAAGCAGTGATTCTTTTGATTGAAACAATGAGAGGATTTAATGTTTAGTAATTATGATTAGAATAAATCAAGCAATTGTTGTCGAGGGAAAATACGATAAAATAAAACTTACTTCAATAGTTGATGCGCCTATTATTGTTACAAATGGCTTTGCGATATTTAATGATAAAGAAAAGCTTGAATATATAAAGAAAGTAGCAAAAACAAAAGGTATTGTTATTTTAACTGATTCTGATAACGCTGGTTTTATGATTAGAAAAAGAGTGTTACAGGCAGTTGAAAAAGAATCAAAAGTTATCAATGTTTATATTCCTGATGTCTTCGGCAAAGAAAAACGCAAATCAAATTATAGCGCCGAGGGTAAACTTGGCGTTGAAGGAATAGATGTTGATGTTTTGATTAATGCTTTTAATAAGTATGGCGTGCTGTGTGAAAAGGCAGATGTCAGTGGTAAACAAGTAACAAAAACCGATCTTTATTGTTATGGTTTGTCTGGAGCTAATGATTCTTCAAAAAGAAGACAGGCGTTTTTAAAGTATAATGATTTGCCTGAAGATATGACAACCAATTCTATGTTAGATGCCATTAATATTTTGATGAGTTATAATGAATTTGTAAGCATTTGTGAAAAACTTTTTTAAGGAGAAAATTCGTTGGAAGAAAAACTTGAGCGTTTGCAAAAAAAGGCGTTATCTCTACCAATGTTGCCTGGTGTTTATATTATGCGCAACAAACAAAAAGAGATAATATATATTGGAAAAGCCAAGGCCCTGAAAAACAGGGTTTCTTCTTATTTTGCTTCTCAAGATAATTTGTGGATAAAAGTAAAACAAATGGTGAGTAATGTTCATGATTTTGATTACATAATCTGCGATAGTGAGTTTGAAGCGCTTGTTTTAGAATGCTCGTTGATAAAACAATATATGCCTAAATACAATATTCTTTTAAAAGATGATAAGGGTTATAATTATATTAGTATATCAAATGATGAGTATCCTGTTTTAAAGGCAGTTAAACAATTACCGCGAAACGAAAAAGTTTTAGGGCCGTATTATTCAAGCTATTATCTTAACAAGGCGTTGGCTGAAGCAAAAAAGATTTACAAATTACCGCTTTGTACAAAGAAATTTTCTGAAAATAATAATAAAAATGTTCGTCCTTGTTTAAACCATTTTATCGGGCTTTGTTCTGCGCCATGTGCAGGAAAAATCTCTAAAAAAGACTATATAGAATCAGTTGAAGGCGCGGTTGAATTTCTAAAAAAAGGTTCGAAAGAAACTTTGAAAAATTTAAAAGCCGAGATGGAAGAGTGTTCTCAAAATTTAGAGTTTGAAAAAGCAGCTAAACTTCGAGATAAAATAATTGCGATTGAAAAACTTTCTGAAAAGCAAAAAGTTGTAATGTCAAGATTTAAAAATCAAGATGTTATTGCATTTGTTAATGGTGAAAAGAAAGATTGCTTTGAAGTATTTAGATTTAAGAATTATAAACTTTGTGACGATGAGCATTTCTTTGTTGAAGATATTGCCGAGGCACCACAGAAACGAGCGCAGTTTATTACACAATATTATTCTATAAGAGATGATATTCCAAAAAGAATTGTTGTAGATGGCACTGTTGAAAACAAAGCTGAAATAGAAAAGTTATTGAGTGAAAAAATAGGAGCAAGCGTTGAAATTGTAATCGCTCAAAAAGGCGAACAGAAAAAACTTGTAGATATGTGTAGATTAAACGCTGCTGAAAGAGTTTCTAAAATAGATGGTTTGTCTATTCGTGATACTAAAGTTCTTGATGAATTGCAAATGCTTTTAGGGCTTAAAACATTGCCTAAATATATTGAAGCATATGACATTTCTAATACTGCAGGTTCTGACAATGTTGCGGGAATGATTGTTTTCAAAGACGGAGTGCCATATAAAAAAGCATATAAACGTTTTGCTATTAAATCATTTGAAGGTCAGGATGATTATGGCTCAATGAGAGAAGTGCTATCTCGACGCTTTGAAAATTATGAAGAACAAAAAGGTGAAGAGGGCTTTGGTGTATTACCTGATCTTATCTTGCTTGATGGTGGTATGGGTCAGTTAAATGCAGTTTTGCCAATAGTTGAAAAATACGATTTTGCTGATAAAACCTTTGGTATGGTTAAAGATAATCATCATAAAACAAGGGCTTTAGTCGGCAGATACGGAGAAATAGCAATTAAGCCAACGAGATCTGTTTTCAAACTAATTACCTCCATTCAAGATGAAGTTCATAGATTTGCGATAGGTTATCACCATAAACGTCAATCAAAAAACCTTGTTGCAATGCAATTAACAGAGATTGAAGGAGTAGGGCAAACAAGAGCTAAAAATTTATTTAAACATTTTGGTGATATAAATAAAATTGCAACAGCATCGGTTGATGAGTTGCTTGAAGTACAAGGCATCACAAATAAATGCGCTCAAAGTATTTATAATTATTACCACAATAATTGACAATTTTATAAAATATCAAAAAAAGGTTGACAAACCATACTAAAAAATGCAATAATATAATGTGTATATTAGAGAGGTAGTTATTGATTAATTATGAGAATTGTCAGCGGTATCGCAAGAGGCAAGCAGTTATGCACTCCGCAAGGTCTTGATGTTAGGCCAACTATTGATAGAGTTAAAGAAGCTGTTTTTTCTTCTTTGCAATTTGATATTGAGGGTAGAAATATTCTTGATTTGTTTGCAGGTTCAGGTCAGTTAGGGCTTGAAGCGATAAGTAGGGGAGCGAAAGAGTGCAACTTTGTTGATGGCAGCGAGAACTCAATTAAATGCATAAATGAAAATATTAAAGCTTGTGGCTTTGTAGACAAGTGTGTTGTTAATCATTGTGATTCATTTAACTTCCTTAAAAACACAGATTTGAAGTTTGATATAGCTTTTTTAGATCCACCTTATGATAAAGGAATGATTGATAAAGCGATGCCGGAACTTGTTTTGAAAATGAGTGATGCCGGCATAATCGTTTGCGAGCATACTGAAAATGATGCTTTGCAAGAGTCTTACGGAAATTTTGAAAAGTATAAAACAAAAAAATACGGAAAAGTTTATGTAACGTTCTATCGCAAATCGGAGGTCTGATAATGAGCGAGAGAATTGCGGTGTGCCCAGGTAGTTTTGATCCTATCACAAAAGGGCATCTTGATATTATAAAAAGAGCTTCGGCTATGTTTGATAAGGTTATCGTTGTTACTTTGATTAACGCTGATAAAAAGCCTTGTTTTAATGAAGAAGAACGTGTTGATTTAATGAAACGTTCGGTTGCAGAGTTGAATTTATCAAATGTTGTTGTCGATTCTTACGATGGTTTACTTGCTGATTATACAAAACAGCATAACGCCGTTGCTATTGTAAAAGGGCTTCGTGCTGTTTCTGATTTTGAATATGAGTTTCAAATGGCTTTGCTTAATAAAAAGTTAAATCCTGATGCTGAAACTGTGTTTTTCACAACTAGTTCGGAAAACTTATATTTGAGTTCTTCTATGGTTAAGTCTATTGCAAGTTTGAATGGAGACATTTCTGAATTCGTTCCTGCTTGTATACATAATGATATTTTAAAAAGATTACAAAAGAAAGGTGTGTAATATAAAATGAATATTGAAGATTTACTTGATCAAATTGATGAAATGCTTGATGGTGCTTGGGGGTTCGCTGGTAAAAGCGTATTAAATGCTGATAAACTTCGTGATTATATTGATGACATTCGTCTTAATATGCCACAAGAAATCAAACAAGCAAGAAATGTTGTTGCTGAGAAGGCTGACATTATTAATACTGCAAAGAGAGAAGCAGAATCTATTATCAAATCTGCAGAAGAAAAAGCAAAAGCTTTAGTTGCTGAAGAAGAGATTACAAGATTGGCTCAAGCAAAAGCAGTTGAGATTGTTAATGGCGCTCAAGCAAAATCAAAAGAGATGAGAAGTGCAGCTCAAGACTTTGTTGATGAACTTATGAAGAAAACTGATGAAGAGTTAACTCAAACATTAGCAGAAGTAAGAAAAACAAGAGCATCACTTCGTCAACAAAAACCAGTAGCTTCTACAATTGAAAATAACTAATTTTAGAAATTATAGGTTTTAAATAAAACAAACGAAAATTTGTTCTATCGATTTTTAATAACCAACCACAATATGTTGTGGTTGGTTATTTTTTTATACATATTTTTGTGAAAAAACGCTTTTTCGAGCGTTTTTTTTATTTATTTTCCCTTGAAAAAGTCATAAAATCCGTTATAATGAACATAAAAGTGGTGCGAAAGTGCATAATTGTGGTTAAAAGTGGTGTGAAAACACGCGAAAATCACATAAAATCATAAAAAACCACTAATTTTTAGAAAGGATATTACGGCTATGTTAGGTTTGATGGGCGAATATCAACATAATATTGACAAAAAAGGTCGTATGTTTGTACCGGCAAAATTGCGCGATACATTGGGCGGCCCTGTTGTAATATCCAAATCAATTGATTTTAAACCTTGTTTGTTTATTTATTCAGCAGAAGAGTGGGACAAGCTTGTATCAAAAATCAATAATCAACCTTTTATTAAGGTAGCAGCGCTTCAAAGACATTTGTTTTCAGGCGCAACAGAAGTTGAATATGACGCACAGGGAAGAGTTTTACTTCCGGCTGTGCTTAGAGAATATGCAGGTCTTAAAGAATCCGAACAAGCCGTTATAATTGGCGCTTCAAACCGAGTTGAAATTTGGAGTCCTGATGAATGGGAAAAAGTTTCAACAGCAATTACCCCTGAAAACATTGAACAAGCGCTTTTAGAATGTGAGATATAAATTATGAGTGATTTTTCACATATCAGCGTATTGCTTAATGAAACGGTTGATGGTTTGAATATAAAGCCAAATGGCATTTATGTTGACGGTACAACCGGTGGCGGAGGCCATTCTAGTTTGGCTTTGTCAAAACTTTCAAAAGATGGTCGTCTTTATTGCTTCGATAGAGATCCAGATGCAATAAATGCTTGTAAAGAAAAGTTTAAAGATAATGCAAATGTAACGCTTATAAATCAAAAATATTCAACTATTAAACAATCATTAAATGATTTAGGTGTTGAAAAAATTGATGGTTTGATGTTAGACCTAGGTGTTTCATCACATCAGCTTGATACTAAAGAGAGAGGTTTTTCTTATCATTTAGAAGCGCCTCTTGATATGAGAATGAGCCAAAGTGGTATAACAGCTGCTGATATAGTTAATTCATACTCTGCTAAAGAATTGGCAAATATATTCTTTATTTACGCAGATGAAAAATTTTCATTTAAAATCGCAGATGAGATTGTTAGAAGAAGAGAACAAAAACCTATTACATCAACTTGCGAGTTAGCAGATATCATTTCGGAATGTTATCCAAACAAATTCAAAAGAAATGGACATCCTGCAAGAAAAGTATTTCAAGCATTAAGAATTGCAGTTAATGATGAAATGGGCGAAGTTGAAAAGGGTATTGAAGATGCTTTTTCAATGTTAAACAGTGGTGGCAGATTATCAATAATAACATTCCATTCAATAGAAGACAGATTAGTAAAACAAAAATTCTTGTCTTTTACAAAAGGTTGTATATGCCCACCTGATTTTCCTGTTTGTGTTTGTGGCAACAAACCGAAAGCAAAATTAATAAATAAAAAACCGATTATTGCTACTGATGAAGAATTAGAGTGTAACACTCGAAGCAGAAGTGCAAAATTAAGAATTTTAGAAAAACTTTAAAAAAGAAAGGAACGAACAAAATTGGCATACAATAACAATGCTTACGATTTAGAAAGATTTGCGCCAAGGGCTCCAAAACAAGCCCCAAAACGCGCAGTTATTAAAAACTTTCCTAAAAGCGAACAAAAACCAAGCGCTAAAAGAAATATAATCATAAATGCAGTTGTGGCAATTGCTATTGTAGCAATGGTTTGTTTCAACATATATCTTAGAACAGAGATAAATGATACTAATAAAGCAATAAGACAAGCTAACAAAGAGATTGATACATTATCAAGTGTTCAAACACAACTTAATGTAGAGATGGAAAATATAGTTTCTTATTCAACATTAGAGCAACAAGCTAATGCACTTGGCATGCAAAAGCGTAGCAAATCACAAGTGCATTATATAGATACATCTGCCGAAGATTATGCAGAGATAATCAAACATTAAAATTTACTGACATAGCAGTAGAAGTAATATTATATAATATAAACGAGGGTTAAATTTAACTCTCGTTTTTGCCGAATTTAAAGAGAGATAAAAATGAGAGGAGATTACGTGTTTTATGGCAAAAGGACCAAGTCAAAATTTATTTAAAAGAGCATTAGTAGTCTTGCTCATATTCACAATTATAGGTTTTGGTGCAACAGGTTACGGACTTGTGAACACCATTATAATTCACGGCAAAGAATATGCCGAAAAAGCAGAACAACAACAGCTTCAGGATATTGTAACAAAGGCAAAACGTGGTAACATTTATGATAGAAATATGAATGTTTTAGCTACAAGCGCTACTGTTTGGCAAGTTTATGCAGCGCCAAGCAGTATCAAAGAAGAAGATAAGCCGTTGATTGCAGAAGAATTATCAAAACTTTTAGATTTAAAATCAGAAAAAGTAAGAGAATTGCTTGATAAAAACACAAGTTATCAAAATATTGGCAGTCCTGTTGAACAAGAAACCGCTACAAAGATTCGTGAGTTTATTTCTAACAACGAATTAGGAGCGGTTATTGGTCTTTCTGAAACAAATGAAAGATATTATCCTAATGATAGTTTGGCATCAACTGTTTTGGGATTCGTTGGCACAGATAATCAAGGCCTTGGTGGAATAGAGGCGCAATATGATAGTCAACTTACAGGCACAGAAGGTAGAGTTGTTGCAGCAAAGACACCTGCTGGCGCAGAATTACCATTTTCTTATGAAAAAGTTGTTGATGCTGAAGAAGGCAACTCTCTAGTTTTGACAATTGATGAATATATTCAATCTGTCGTTGAAAAACATCTTGAAGAAAATGTTGAGCAAAACTATGTTAACAACAGAGCGGCTTGTATTGTTATGGATGTTAATTCTGGCGAAATTCTTGCTATGGCAACCAAACCAGATTTTGACCCTAATGAGCCGTTTAAAATCACTTTAGAAAAAGATATAAAAAGAGAAGTTAAAAAATTAAAACAAAATGGTGAATATTCTGAAGAAAAGGAAAGCGAAATTCGTTCACTTGCTTTGCAAGAACAATGGAGAAACAAAGCAGTTTCTGATATTTATGAACCTGGTTCTGTATTTAAAATTATCACAGGATCTGCGGCTTTAGAAGAGAAAACATTGTTTGATAGTGATACATTTAGTTGTCCTGGTTATATTAAAATAGCAGATAGAACTTATAAGTGTTCAAATCGTGATGGCCATGGTCATCAATCAGTGGCTCAAGCGTTTATGAATTCTTGCAACCCGGCTTTTATTACAATAGGTCAACGTTTAGGTTCGCAAAACTTTATGAAATATAGAAGAGCGTTTGGTTTAGAAGATAAAACCGGTATTGATTTGCCTGGTGAAGCTTCGTCAAGTACACATAACACTCAACTTATGAGCCAAGTTGAACTTGCATCAGAAAGTTTCGGCCAGACACTGAAAATCACACCAATTCAACTTATTACAGCAATTTCTGCTGCAGTAAACGGTGGTTATGTATATCAACCTCATATTGTAAAACAAGTTCAAAATTCAGATGGAAATATTGTAGAAAACACAGATTCAACATTAGTTCGTCAAGTTATTTCTGAAGAAACATCAAAAGCGATTTGCAGTTATTTAGAGAAAGTTGTAAGCGAAGGTACAGGTAAAAACGCTTATATTCCTGGCTATAGAATCGGCGGAAAAACAGGTACTGCAGAAAAAATTGATATTATTCAAAAAGAGGGCGAAGCAAAAAAATATATCTGTTCTTTTGCGGGTATTGCGCCGGCAGATAAACCTGAAATTGCAATTTTGATGCTCATTGATGAACCGGGTGTTGCAACACCTTATGGTGGTACACTTGTTGCTCCATCAGTTGGTAAAATGTTTGAAGAAATATTGCCGTATTTAGGTGTAGCTCCAAGTTATACAGATTTAGAAGCAGAAGAATTAGCAGTTTCAACACCTAACGTAATTGGTTTTGAAATAGAAAAAGCAAAAAAATCACTTGAAGAAAAAGGCCTTGAATGTTCTGTTGTGGGTGATGGTGAAAAGGTAGTTTCACAAACTCCGCTAGGTTCTTCGACAATTCCTGCAGGTGGTAAAGTTGTATTATATACTGATGGTGATAGTGA